>DASTHP010000015.1:0-7449 GCA_035718125.1 Burkholderiales bacterium
AGTCTCGCAGGTGAAAGCCCGGAATCGAGCGGCCCGAGCCCGTGAGGAGGAGACCCGAGCATTCCCCGCCTTTTGCGCGCGCAAAGCAGAACACCGGCCGGTGCAGCCGCTCGCGCAGGCGCGAGGCGAGGATGCCGACCACGCCCTGGTGCCAGGCTGCGTCGAAGAAGGCGAGCGCCGGTCCCGGCGCATCGGCCACCGCGTCTGCCGCCGCGCGCGCCTGCTCGAGCATTTCCGCCTCGATCCGGCGCCGCTCGCGGTTGAGGCGATCGAGCTCCAGCGCGCAGTTCGCCGCGCGCGCCTCGTCGTCGGTGACGAGGCACTCGATGCCGAGGCCCATGTCCGCGAGGCGCCCCGCGGCGTTCAGGCGCGGCCCGAGCACGAAGCCGAGGTCGAAGGCGGTCGCCTTGGTGCTCTCGCGCCCGGCCGCGCGCAGCAGCGCCGCGATGCCGGGCTGCGCCTGGCCGGCACGCAGGCGCCTCAACCCCTGCGCGACGAGGATGCGGTTATTGGCATCGAGCGGCACCACGTCGGCGACCGTGCCCAGCGCGACGAGGTCGGTGAGCGCCGCGAGGTTGGGCTCGGCGGCATTCGCGAACGCGCCGCGCTTTCGCAGTTCGGCGCGCAGCGCCAGCATCACGTAGAACATCACGCCCACGCCAGCGAGCGACTTGGAGGCGAAATCGCAGCCGGGCTGGTTCGGATTGACGATGCACTCGGCGCGCGGCAGCTCGGCCGCCGGCAGGTGGTGGTCGGTGATCAGCGTGGCGATGCCGAGCGCGCGCGCGCGCTCGACGCCCTCGACGCTGGCGATGCCGTTGTCCACCGTGATGAGGAGGTCGGGGCGCTTTTGCGCCGCGATGTCCACCAGCTCCGGGGTGAGGCCGTAGCCCAGCTCGAAGCGGTTCGGCACGAGGTAATCCACGCTCGCGCCCATTGAACGGAGGGCGCGCATGCCCACCGCGCAGGCGGTGGCGCCGTCGGCGTCGTAATCGGCGACGATGAGGAGCTTGCGGCCTGCGGCGATCGCGTCGGCGAGCAGCGCCGCGGCGCGCTCGCAGTGGGCGAGCGTAGCGGGGCGCAAGAGCCGGCTGTAGCCATCCTCCAGTTCCGCAGGGGAGCGAATCTGGCGCGCGGCATAGACGCGCGCGAGCACCGGGTGCAGGCCGGCGGCGATCAACGCGCGCCGGTCGGCCTCGCGGAACGGGCGCTCAACGAGGCGCATGCGTCAGCGGCTCCCCAGTGCGCGCGGCCGGCGCCAGAAGCGGCGCAGGTCGGCGCGCGTCGTCTCCACGGTGGCGCCCGCGTCGGGCAGGTGCAGCGTCACCATGCCGATGCGATCGCTGCGCAAGGCGGCGAGCAGCGGCGCAAACCAGGTCTCTTCCAGCGCTGCCGCCGCACCTTCGAGCACCGCGAGGTGGCGCCCCTCCCCGGGCAGATCCACGAGCCAGGCGTCGGCGGAAGGCGCGGGGGCTCGCGTGGCGATCCCTGCGGCGCGCGCGAGGCCGATCGCGAGCGGCTCCGCCGCGCTGACCGAGCGCCAGGGGCCCGCGAGGGAGCGCGGCAGCGTGCCCGCGCCCCACAGCCACACGCTGTTCACGGGCAGCTCGCGCGCCTCATTCACCGGGTGCTCGTGCAGCGCCATCTGGATCTCGTTGAGCAGCACCGTCCAGGGCGCGCCCGGCAGGTGCGGATCGATGTCCATGCCGGCAAGCTCCTGCGGCGACACGGACTCGAGCGCAGCCGGCTCGGCGCGCATTGCCCACGCATCCGGATGCGCCGCGCGGAACTCATGGCGGCCGGCGAACTGGCGGTTGAGCGTCGCCACCAGCGCGTCGGCCTCCGCTTGCTGCAGGCCGGCCACCGGCACGAGGACCATGCGGTCGCGCATCAGCCGAAAATGCACCGGGTCCGCGCGTACCCAGAACCCTTCGGCGCCCGCCGTGAGCGCGCCGGCCGGCAGCGGCTCCACGCCAAAAGCCTCGCCGAGCCACGCGGCATAGCTCTGCGCCTCGGATGCGTCCGACCGTCCGCGGGCGAGCAGGAGCTCGAGCGCCGGCAGTCGCCGCCCGGGCTCCGGCGCGCCGAAAAGCCCCTGCACGATCAGCTCGGCGTGCATGGCCGCTCGAGCGCCCTCAATCGGGGAGGGCCAGCTCGATCACGCGCGCGCGCCTGCCGGTCAGGTGCCTGGCGAGGATCTTGTACTGGTCGGGATCGAAGCGCAGGCGGCGCGCGCCCGCGAGCAGCTCGGGCACATCGCCCTCCGACTTCGCGGTGCCGAGATAGCACCACTGGTGCACCACGTGAAGCTCGGAGGCTTCGCGCTCGGCGTCCTCCTCGAGCACGCCCACCGGCCCGCGCCAGGGCCAGGCGAGGTTCTTCAGCCCGGCGAGCGCGGCGGCGAGGCGCGCGTGGTGCGCCGCAACCGATTCCTTGCCGGCGCAGAGTCCCGCGCAGCGGCCGATCTGGTGGCGGAAGCACGCGCCCTTGCGCACGGGATCGAAGCCCAGGGTCTGCAGGCACAGCCCGTGCTCGTCCGCGAGACCGCGCAGGGCCTCGAGCGCGGCACGCCTGGAGCGGAACAGCCCGTGCACGTGCGCCAGGCTCTCCGCGTCGAAGTCCTGCACCAGGCGCAGGCGCTTTGCGTCGAGGGCGAAGCCGCAGAGCTCCGCGGGCCGGCGCAGTTTGCGGTTGAACACAGGCAGCAGCTCCTTTACCAGCGCCGCCTCGCGCAGCAGCGCGCCCAGCTCGCCCGCGGTGCGCTGCCAGTCGATGCGGCGCACTTCGCGCGCGAGCTGCATCTCCTTCGAGGAGCGCACGTCGTCGGCGAAATGCGAGAGCACGCGTGTGCGCATGGCGATGCTCTTGCCGACGTAGAGCGGCGCATCGCCCTCGCCGTAGAACAGGTACACGCCCGGCGCGTCCGGGATCGCGTCCACCATCGCGCGGTCGACATGGGCGGGCAGCGTCGGCTGCTTGGCTACCTGGCGCGCGGCGACCGCCACCACCTCCTCGCCGCGCTCGGCCTGCGCGACGCGCAGGAACTGCCACACGGCCTCCGCGTCGCCCATGGCGCGGTGGCGCGCGCGGCACGCCAGGCCATGGCGCTCGATGAGGCTATCCAGATTGTGCCGCGCATGCTCGGGATACAGGCGCCGCGAGAGCCGCACCGTGCACAACGTCTTGGCGCGAAACGCGAGCCCCGCGCGCTCGAACTCGTGCCGCAGGAACCCGTAGTCGAAGCGCGCGTTGTGCGCGACCAGCACGCGCCCTTCGAGCCGCTCCTGCAGCTCCGCGGCGAGCGTGCCGAAGCGCGGCGCGCCGGCCACCATGTCGTTGGTGATGCCGGTGAGCGCCTGGATCGCGGCCGGGATGGTGGTCTCGGGGTTGACGAGCGTGGACCACTCCCCCGTGACTTCCCCCGCGTCGACCTCGATCACCGCGATCTCGGTGACGCGGTCATGCACCGGGTGCGCGCCAGTGGTCTCCAGGTCGACGATCGCCAGCGGCGCGTCGAGCAGCGGCATCACTGCACTTTGACGTTCGCCGCCTTGATGACTTCCGCCCACTTGGCGGCGTCGGACTTGATGCGCTCGACGAACTGCTCGGGGGTGCTGCCCACGGCTTCCGCGCCCGCGGCGGCGAAGCGCTCGAGGAGATCGGGGGCCTTCAGCGCGGTGGCCACCTCGGCATTGACGCGAGTGACGATGTCGCGCGGCGTGCCGGCCGGCGCGAACATGCCGAACCAGGTGTAGCGGTCGAAGGCGGGCATGCCGGCCTCGGCCAGCGTGGGAATCTCGGGCAGCAGCGCGGAGCGCTTCTGCGCGTTCACCGCGATCGGCCGCACCCTGCCGGACTTGATGTGCGGCTGCACGCTCGCCAGGCTGTCGAACAGCATCGCCACGCTGCCGTTGGCGACGTCCGGGATCGACAGCGCGGTACCCTTGTAGGGCACGTGCACGAGGTCCACCCCCGCGAGCATCTTGAACAGCTCGCCGTTCAGGTGAACGATGGTGCCCACGCCGCTGGAGGCGAAATTGAGCTGCCCCGGGCGCGCCTTGGCGTAGGCGATGAGCTCCTTCACGCTGGTCACCGGCAGCACCGGGCTCACCACCAGGACGTTGGGCACGTTGGCGACGTGCGTGATCGGCGCGAAGTCCTTCAGCGGGTCGTAAGGCAGTTTCTGCAGCACCGGGCCGATGGAATGCGTGCTCGAGGTCGCCATCAGGAGCGTGTAGCCGTCCGGCGCGCTCTTGGCGACGAGGTCCGAGCCGATCGAGCCGCCGGCGCCGGGCTTGTTCTCCACCACCACCGACTGGCCCATCTGCTCGCCGAGCTTCTGCGCGACGATGCGGCCGACGATGTCGGTGGCGCCCGCCGGCGGGAAGGGCACGACGAGCTTCACCGGGCGGTTCGGGTATTGCGCGTGGGCGGCGCCGAGCGAAACGGCGAGACAGAGGGCGAGCAGCAGGCGCATGGCAATCCTCGGCAGACGCGCTGGATATATTTCCAGTGGGCCGCTACTTTAGCGCAAGGCGGGCGCCGCCGACAGTGCCGGCGCGCCTACAGCCCGAGCCGCGCGGCGATCTCCTGCCACAGCGCCTTGCCGAAGGGCCGGCTGTGGAGCATGTGCACCTGCTTGTCGCGCGTGACGAGCCGGATCCGGCTGCCGTCCTGCGCGGCGCTGGCGATCTCGGCCCAGGCGACCGCGTGCGGCATGCCGACGCTCGCGTAGCGCAGGCGCTCGGCGTCCGCCACCACCTTCCACTCGCCCGAGCCGATGGCGAAGAGGACCATCAGGCTCGGCGCGACGAGCGGCACGAACAACCCCGGCGCGAAGCGAAAGTCAGGCAGCAGCCCCATCGCAAAGCCGATCCACAGGGCGGCGCCCGCGAGGAGCGGCCACGCCCAAGCGATGATCCAGAAGACGCGGCGCGGGCCGATGGTGCGCCGTGCCGCGGGGTCGCGCGTCCGGCGCGTGAGCGCTAGCGCACCGTCGCGCAGCGCGAGCGCGAGGGCGGCAATTGGCAGCACCGCCATTGCGGCGAGCATGCCGAGCGCCCATTCCGGATGGCCGGAACCCTGCACCAGCGCGGGCAGCCCGCGGCGCAGGTCCAGGAGGTGCGCGAGATTGAGCCGCGCGACCTTGCGCACTTCGGGGTCGCTGGAGCGCACGGTGCGCAGCCACCGGCGCACAGCCTCGCCGTCGTCGCGCTCCACGCCCGTGCCGTCCCAGAGCATCGCGGCGAGGCCGAGCGAGCCGCGCTCACCGCCGTAGGCGTCGGCGCGACGGTACCAGTGAAGCGCCTGCGCGACGTCGCGCTTGACGTCGACGCCGCAGTCGCCCTGGCGGTAGCACTCGCCGAGGTTGTACATGGCGTCCGCATTGCCCAGGCGCGCACCGAGCGTGAACCAGTCGAAGGCCTCGCGCGGATCGCGCGGGAAGCCCGCGTGGCCGTTGACCAGCAGCGCGCCGATCTCGTTCGCCGACCAGTCGTTGCCGGCGAGCGCGGCGCGCTTGTAGGCCTCCAGCGCGGGGCCGCGCTGGCCCTTGCGCCGCAGGCCCTGCGCGAGGTTGTTCAGCGCGTAGCGGTCCCAAGGGTCGAGCTGCACGGCGCGCTCGAAGGCCGCTTGCGCGGTCACCCCGTCGCCGAGCGTGCGCAGCATGCGCCCGCGCAGCACGTGGCCGTAGGCGGTCTCGCGCGCGGCGAGCGAGCTCTCGGCGAGCGCCGACCCCTCGCGCGGCCTGCCGCGATCTTCCAGGTCCGCCGCCTCGTAGGCGAGGCGCAGCGCCTCGAGCCAGGCGAGGTCCGCCGCATCGAGCTTTGCCTCGCGCGCTTCGGCCAGCAACTCGCCCATCTCCTCGAGCGAGCCGCCCCATCGAGGCTGCAGCGCGTCCAGGCGCTGCGCGCGCAGGAGCACCGAGCGCGGCCGCGCGGCGAGCGCCGCGGCATAGAGCTCATCGGCCTTGGACCTGTCGGGGAGGTGCCGCGCCAGGTCGAGCATCAGCGCTTGCGAGAGGAACGGCTGCGGCGCGAGCGCGAGCGAGGCCTGCGCGAGGCCGTGCGCGATCGTGAACTGGGCGCGCGCTTCGGCGTGCCGCGCCGGCGCGGTCTCGTGGCCGTAGGCCGTGCCGCGCGCGTACCAGCCCAGGCCCCGGTAGTGCATGGCGGCGGCGAGGTGTGCGTCATAGGAGTCGGGCGCAGCCTCGAGCCAGCCTTCGATGTCCGCGGTGCGCGCGCCGGGCAGGCCGAAGGCGCGGAAGGCGCGCCAGGCCTCGAGCTCGTGCTCGCCCTCGCGCGCGGCGGCAAGCTCGGCGCCGAGCAGGGCGAAGTCGCGCGCGGCGAGCCGGGCGAGCAGCGCCTCGGGCGCGGGCGGCGCCGGCGACGCCGCAAGCGGCAGGGCGAGCAGCGCGGCGATCAGAACGGCACGCAACGGCAGGCAGGCCTCCCTGGGGCCTAGAGGATCTGGGCAGTCTGCCAGAGCGCGAAGCCGAGGATCGTGATGCCCGACACGATGTTGATCCCGCGCAGCAGGCGCGGACCCATCTTCTCGCGCAGCGCGCCCGCGCCGGCGGCAAGGATCACCCACCAGGCGGCGGAGCCCAGGAAGACGGCGAGCGCAAGCAGCGCCGCCGCGGCGTAGTCCGCGCTCGCCACGAGGCCGAGGCCCGCGAAGATCGCGGCGAAGGCGAGGATGGTGGGCGGGTTGGCGAGCGTGAGGGCGAGCGTGGTGGCGAAGGCCGCGGCGAGGCTCGCCGGCGCAGGCGTGCCTTCCACGAGAGCCGGCCGGGCGAGCAGCGTCTTCAAGCCGAGGTAGAACAGGAACGCCGCGCCCGCGAGGCCGATCCAGACGCCGTGGCGCAGCAGGAATCCCGAAACGGCAGTCAGGCCGAAGGCGGCCACCGCGCCGTAGAGACCGTCGGCCACCGCGATGCCCATGCCAGAGGCGAAGCCCGCGGCCGCGCCGTAGGCGAGCGTGCGCCGCAGGCACAGCACCCACATCGGGCCGACCGTGGCGGCCAGAACGAAGCCGAACGCCAGGCCCTTCAGGAACAGCAGGGTCATGCGAGCGCCGGGCGCGGGCTCATCCCATCGGCACGTGCCTGGGCTGCGAGCGCACGCGCTCGAGCCAGGCGCGCACCGCCGCGAAGGGCTGCAGGTCGAAGCCGCCGTCGCGCGCGCAGTGCGTATAGGCGTACAGCGAGATGTCGGCGACGGAGTACTGGCCGCCGGCGAAGTACGGCTCCGTGGCCAGGTGCTGCTCCATCACGGCCAGCGCCTGGCGGCCGCGCTCGGCGAGGCGCGGCAGCTCGGCGCGCCGCGCCGAATCGGCCGGCAGGTAGCGCAGGATGAAGCGCGCCACCGCGATGCAGGGCTCGTGGCTGTACTGCTCGAAGAACATCCATTGCAGGGCGCGCGCGCGGCCGAGCTTGTCCGCGGGCAGGAG
>DASTHP010000016.1:0-6392 GCA_035718125.1 Burkholderiales bacterium
TCTCGCTGATGCGGCCGAGCACGCCGCCGGCGGCCACCACCTCGTCGCCCTTCTGCAATGCTTCGACCATCTGCTTGTGCTCCTTGGCGCGCTTCATCTGCGGCCGGATCATCAGGAAGTACAGGAGCACGAACATCAGGACGATGGGCAGCAGGCCCATGAACCCGGCATCGCCGCCCGCGGCGGCCTGTGCGTACGCGTTGGAAATCATCACTGCGGACTCCACTGGAAAGGGCGCGAATTATAGCAGCCGGCGGCGTGCTTCCCGCAGCCGCGCGCCAGTGGCGGCGAGGCTCCCCGCCTCGATCGCCTCGCGCAAGTCCCGCATCAGCTCCTGGTAGTAGTGCAGGTTGTGAATGGTGTTCAGGCGCGCCCCGAGGATTTCGTTCGCGCGCTGCAGGTGGTGGAGGTAGGCAAGGCTGAAATGGCGGCAGCCATAGCAGCCGCACTCGGGGTCGAGGGGCGCGGGGTCGTCGCGCCAGCGCGCGTTGCGGATCTTGACGTCGCCGTAGCGCGTAAAGAGCCATCCGTTCCTCGCATTGCGCGTCGGCAGCACGCAGTCGAACATGTCGATGCCGGCGAGCACCCCGTCGATCAGGTCCTCGGGGGTGCCCATGCCCATCAGGTAGCGCGGCTGCTCCGCAGGCAGCCGCGGCGCGGTATGCGTGAGGATGCGCTCGCGGTCCTCCCTGGGCTCGCCCACGGCGAGGCCGCCGATGGCGTAGCCGTCGAAGCCGATGGCGGTGAGGCCCGCGAGCGATTGCTCGCGCAGGTCCTCGTGCACGCCGCCCTGCACGATGCCGAAGAGCGCGTTGCGGCTGCCTTCGAAGGCGCGCCGCGAGCGCTCGGCCCAGCGCAGGCTGAGCCGCATCGACTTCTCCGCCTGCTTGTGCGTCGCCGGGTACGGCGTGCAGTCGTCGAAGATCATGGCGATGTCGGAATCGAGCGCGCGCTGCACGCGCATCGACTCCTCCGGCGTCAGCAGCATCCGGTCGCCATTGATCGGCGAGGCGAATTTCACGCCCTCCTCGGTGATCTTGCGCAGCGCGCCGAGGCTGAACACCTGGAAGCCGCCCGAATCGGTGAGGATCGGTCCGTCCCAGCCCATGAAGCGGTGCAGGCCGTCGTGCTTCGCGATCACGTCGGTGCCAGGACGCAGCCACAGGTGGAAGGTGTTGCCGAGCACGATCTGCGCGCCGACTTCGCGCAGCTCCGCGGGCGACATGGCCTTCACGGTGCCGTAGGTGCCCACCGGCATGAAGGCGGGCGTGTCCACCGCGCCGTGCACGAGTTCCAGCCGGCCGCGGCGCGCCAGGCCGTCGCGGCGCGTCACCGTGAACTTCATGCGGGCCTTTCGATCAGCATGGCGTCGCCGTAGGAAAAGAAACGGTAGCGCTCGCGGATGGCGTGCGCATAGGCGCGGCGGATGTTTTCCAGCCCCGCGAACGCAGCCACCAGCATCAGCAGGCTCGAGCGCGGCAGGTGGAAGTTGGTGAGCAGCCGGTCCACCAGCAGGAACTGGAAGCCGGGATGCACGAAGAGGCTGGTCTCGCCGCGGAGCTGGCCGCTGAGCGCCGCGCTCTCGAGCGCCCGTAGCGTGGTGGTGCCTACCGCGAGCACGCGCCGGCCCGCGACCGCGTCCATCGTCTCGCGCGGCACGTCGTAGGCCTCGCTGTGCATGCGGTGCATCTCCACTTCCTCGGCGCGTACCGGCTGGAAGGTTCCGGCGCCCACGTGCAGCGTGACGCGCGCGAGGCGCGCGCCGCGCTGCTCGATGCGCTCGAGCATGTCGCGGTCGAAGTGCAGGCCCGCGGTGGGCGCGGCCACGGCGCCGGGGTGCTCCGCGTACACGGTCTGGTAGCGCTCGGCGTCGTCCGCGTCCGGCGCGTGGCGGATGTAGGGCGGCAGGGGCACGGCGCCGCAGCGCTCGAGCACCGCCTGCACGTCCTCCTTGAAGCGCACGCGGTACAGGTCCGCTTCGCGCGCGATGACCTCTGCGCGCGCACCGTCACCCACCACGAGCTCGCCGCCCGCGCGCGGCGCGTGGCTCGAGCGGATCAGCGCGAGCGCCTCGCGCGGCCCGGTGATGCGCTCGATGAACAGCTCGATCTTGCCGCCGCTCGACTTGGCGCCGGCGAGGCGGGCCTTGATCACGCGGGTGTCGTTCAGCACCAGGGCATCGCGCTTGCCTACCAGCCCGGGCAGGTCGGTGAATGCGAGGTCCTCGAGCTGCCCGCTCGCGGCGTCCAGGCGCAGCAGCCGGCTCGCGGTGCGCCGTGGCGCGGGCCGCTGTGCGATCAGCGCCTCGGGCAGGTCGTAGTCGAACTCCGCGACGCGCATGGCGGGCCGATTATAGGGGCCTATAATTCGGCTCCCCCGCGCCGGAATGGCGGAATCGGTAGACGCAGCGGACTCAAAATCCGCCGACCGCGAGGTCATGAGAGTTCGAGTCTCTCTTCCGGCACCAGCCCTGCACAAGCCCTTCAGCCAGCACGATTTCTTGCCTACTTGTCCACACCGCAAACTGGACAGAGGGAGCAGCGGGGGGTAGGCTAGCTGCCTCCTTTTTCATGGGAAGGTGCATGGCGAAAGCGCAGCTTCTCGTCCTGCCGGCAGCGCGCAATACCGTGATGGTGGTGGACGACCAGTCGACCGGTCGCGCCATCCTCGAGCAGGTCGTGCGCTCGCTGGACGACCGGGTGACGGTGGAAGGCTTCGGCCGGCCCGTCGACGCGGTCGTGTGGGCCACGCGCCACGTCGCCGACCTGGTGCTGATCGACTTCATGATGCCGGAGATGAACGGCATCGAGCTCGCCAAGCGGCTGCGCGCGCTGCCCGGCTACGAGCACGTGCCGATCATGATGGTCACCGCGCACGACGACCGCAAGGTGCGCTACGACGCGCTCGACGCGGGGGTCACGGATTTCCTCATCAAGCCGGTGGATGCGCGCGAGTGCATGGCGCGCTGCCGCAACCTGCTTACCCTGCGCCGGCAGCAGCTCGCGCTGGAGGACAAGCGGCGCCTGCTGGAGGGCATGGTGGAGGAGGCGACGCGCGAGGTGCGCGACCGCGAGAAGGAGACGCTGATGCGGCTGGCGCGCGCCGGCGAGTTCCGCGACGAGGAAACCGGCTACCACCTGGTGCGCATGGCGCGCTACTCGCGCCTGATCGCCGACGCCATCGGACTTGAGCGCGAGGAGGCCGAGACCATCGAGCTCGCGGCGCCGCTGCACGACATCGGCAAGATCGGCATTCCCGACCAGATCCTGCTGAAGAAGGACAAGCTCGACGGCATGGAGTGGGACACCATGCGCAGCCACCCGATCATCGGCCACGAGATCCTCAAGGGCAGCGCCTCCAAGTACGTGCGCATGGGCTCGCTGATCGCGCTCGGCCACCACGAGAAGTACGACGGCTCGGGCTACCCGAACGGGCTGGTCAGCGACCACATCGCGCTGTGCGCGCGCATCGTGGCGGTGGCCGACGTCTACGACGCGCTCACCTCCGCGCGCCCCTACAAGAAGGCCTGGTCGAGCGCCGAGGCCTTCGAGTTCCTGCACAAGCAGCGCGGCCGGCACTTCGACCCGCACCTGGTGGACGCCTTCACCGGGGTGAAGGACGCGGTCGAGCGCATCCAGGGCGAGCTGCGCGATCCCGAGGCGGCGCGCGCATGACGCTGCAGAATCTTCCCGGCGCCGGCGCGCTGCGCTGGATGCGCGCACGCCTCGCCGCGCGCCCCGACACCGAGCACGAGCAGGCCATCGTGCGCCTGATACTGGGGGCGCTGATCGTCCTGTACCTGCTGCCAGGGGCGATGGCGCAGCAACTCGAGCCGACCATCATCGTGATGCTCGGCTACCTGGCTGGTGCCATCCTGATCTTCGGCCACATCCTCATTGCGCCCGGCGTGTCGCCGACGCGCAGGGTGCTGGCGATCCTGGCCGACATCACGACGGTGACCTGGGTGATGGCCTTCCTCGGCGAGCGCGCGGCGCCGCTGTTCCTGCTGTATGTCTGGATCACCCTGGCCAACGGCTTCCGCTTCGGCGCCCGCTACCTGCATATCTCGCTCGCGATCAGCTGCGCCGCCATCGTCGTGCTGCTCTGGAAGGGGGCGTTCTGGAAGGAAAATTTCGACATCGGCGTCGGCATGCTGATCGGCTTCATCGTGCTCAGCATCTATGTGCGCTCGCTGGTGAAGAAGCTGTTCGACGCGATCGCGCGCGCCGAGGCCGCCAACCAGGCCAAGCGCCGCTTCATCTCGGTGGTCAGCCACGAGATGCGCACGCCGCTCAACGCCATCATCGGCATGGCCGACCTGATGCGCGACACCACGCTCTCGCGCGAGCAGGCCGACATGCTGCAGACGCTGCGCGGCTCGAGCCAGGTGATGCTGGGGCTGGTGGAGGACGTGCTCGACTTCTCCAAGATCGAGGCGGGCAAGCTGATGCTCGAGCGCACCGACTTCGACCTGCACGCGCTCGTCAACAGCACCAGCCGCATCCTGCAGGCGCAGGCGCAGTCGAAGGGCGTCGAGTTCGTGGTGTCGATCATGCCGGAGGTGCCGCCGGCGGTGCGCGGCGACGCGCACCACCTGCGCCAGGTGCTCATCAATCTGGCCGGCAACGCGGTCAAGTTCACCGAGCGCGGCAGCGTGACGGTGCACGTCTCGCTGCAGGAGGAAAGCGAGACCGGCTTGCGCGTGAAATTCTCGGTGCGCGACACCGGCATCGGCATTCCGCCGGAGGCGCAGCAGCGCATCTTCGAGAGCTTCACGCAGGCCGACCAGTCGACCACGCGGCGCTTCGGCGGCACCGGCCTGGGCACCACCATCGCCAAGCAGCTCGTCGAGCTGATGGGCGGGCGCATCGGCCTGGAGAGCTCGGTCGGGCTGGGCAGCACCTTCTGGTTCGAGATCGCACTGGACAAGCAGCCCGAGCGCGCGCATGCCGGCGCGGGCGAGTTGGCCGGCGCGCGCGTACTGCTGGTGGGCTTCCCCGCGGCGCAGGCGCAGCCGGTGGTGCAGGCGCTCGAGGACTGGGGCGCGGTGGCGGTGCAGGCCGCGACGCTCGAAGAAGGGGGCGATCGCATTGTCGCCGACATCGCGCTCGCCAAGCCCTATCACAGTGCGCTGCTGTACTCCGAGCGCGGCGAGCCGCAGCTCGCGCGGCGCTTCCGCCGCGTGGCGCCCGATCCCGCGCCGCCGTGCGTGCTGGCCGCGCCGCGCGAGGCCGAGGCGCAGCGCTTCGCCGCTCTCTCGGGCGGATTCGGCGCGGTGCTCGAGCTGCCCTTCGACAAGCGCCAGCTGTTCCACGTGCTGCACGCCATCGCCTCGGGCGAGGAGGTGCGCGAAGGCGTGGTACGGCTGCAGGACTACGCCCGTCGCGACCAGGGCGGCAGGCGGCTCTCGGTGCTGGTGGCCGACGACAACCCGACCAACCGCGAGGTGCTCGGCAAGATCCTGGAGCGCGCGGGCCACAGCGTCACGCTGGTCGCCGATGGCGACCTGGCGCTCGATGCGATGGAGGGCGGGAGCTTCGACATCGTGCTGCTCGACCGCAACATGCCGGGACTGAGCGGCCTGGAGACGCTGCAGGCGATCCGCCTGATGACGCGCGGCCGCGAGCGGCTGCCGGTGGTGATGCTCTCGGCCGACGTGACGCTGGAGGCGAAGAAGGAATGCCTGGAGGCGGGCGCCGACAGCTTCATCCCGAAGCCGGTCGAGGCGCTGCGCCTGCTCGACGAGCTGCGCACCCTGACCGGGGGCAAGGGCAAGGAAGCCGAGCGAGCTGCGGCGCCCGCTGCGGCGCAGATTGCCGCCCAGGCGGTGGCAACGGCTGCAGCCAGCGCCGAAGTGGCCAACGAAGAGACGCTCGGCCACCTCGCGGAGCTGGGCTCCACGCCGGACTTCCTCGAGCGGCTGGTGGGGGTGTTCGTCTCGGACAGCCAGTCGCTGCTTGCGAAGATGGAGGCCTCGGTCGCGGCACGCAATTTCGGCGAGTTCCGCGCGCACCTGCATGCCATGAAGGGCTCGGCGGCGAGCATCGGCACCGAGCGCCTCACCAGGCTGTGCGCGGCGCTGGGCAAGTATTCCGACGCCGAGCTGCGATTGCAGGCGGCGGGCGTGATGCGCTCGCTGAAAGAGGAGTTCGAGATGGGCCAGGCGGCGCTCGAGCGCTACGTGCAGGAAAAGCGCAGCCGCTCGGCGAGCTGAGTCTTCGGAATCCGCGGCGCGCAAGGCGCCGCGATCGGCGCCATGCAGGGCGTCACCCGCGACATCCCGTGATATCTCAAATGCGAACGGCACCGCGTCGCGCAGCGGCGCGTTGCTACAATTGCGGTTTCTGATTTGCGGAGAGCAGGATGTCGTTCTTCATCACCCTGATCGAGGA
>DASTHP010000017.1:0-4038 GCA_035718125.1 Burkholderiales bacterium
CCTTGAGGTTGAGGCCGATCCGCACCCGGAACGCGGCCGAGCTGCGGAAGTAGCCGTACAGCCTCATAGCGCGGGAACGATCTTCACCTTCAGCTCGCCCACGCCGTCGATGCCGGCGTGCATCTCGTCGCCCGGCTTCACTGGGCCGACGCCCGCGGGCGTGCCCGAGTAGATCAGGTCGCCCGGCTCGAGCGTGTAGTACTCCGCGAGGTAGGCGATCTGCTCGGGCACCGACCAGATCATGTCCGCGAGATCGGCCTTCTGTCGTTCCTTGCCGTTCACCTGCAGCCAGATCGCGCCCTTGGACGGGTGGCCGATCTTGGACGCGAGGACCAGGCTGCTGCAGGGCGCGGCCTCGTCGAAGTCCTTGCCGAAATCCCACGGCCGGCCGTGGTCCTTGCCCCATTGCTGCAGGTCGCGGCGCGTCATGTCCAGGCCCACCGCGTAGCCGAAGACGTGCTCGTTGGCGCGCCGGGCATCGATGCGCCGGCCGCCCTTGTGGATGGCGACGACCAGCTCGGTCTCGTAGTGGTAGTTGGCGGTCTTGGGCGGGTAATGCACGTCGCCGCCGTTCGGCACGAGCGCATGCGTGCTCTTGATGAAGAAGAACGGCTGCTCGCGTCCGCTGCCGCCCATCTCTTTCTGGTGCTCGGCGTAATTGCGCCCGACGCAGAAGATGCGGCGCACCGGGAAGGTCTCGCCGCTGCCGGCGATCGGCAGCGCCGGCGGAGTCCACAGCGGGATTGCGTAAGTCATGGGGTCTCTCGAGGAAAAACGCGGATTCTATTCCTTGGCGGTGCGGCGCTGCAGGAGCAGTTCGCGCAGCTTGAAGCGCTGCACCTTGCCGGTGGCGGTACGCGGCAGCTCCGGCACCGGCACGATCCATTTGGGGCGCTTGTGGCGCGGCAATTTCTGCTCGCAGGCCTGCGCGGCGGCGGCGACCGCCGCCTGCGCGTCCGTGCCGCGCGCGGCGACGAACAGGGCCAGCCGTTCCGCGCCCTCGGTATCGGCCACGGCGACGCACGCTGCTTCCGCCACGGCCGGCAGCCCGTTGACGGCCTCCTCGAGCTCGCCGGGCTGCACCCACTGGCCCGCGACCTTCATCAGCTCGTCGCTGCGGCCCTGGTGCGAGAAGTTCCCCTGCGCGTCCCGCACGAACAGGTCCCGGGTGCAGAACCAGCCGTCGCGGAACTGCTCGCGCGTTGCCTCGGGGCGATTGGCGTAGCCGACGCTGAGCGCAGGGTGCCGCACCCAGAGCACGCCCGGCGTGCCCGCGGCGACTTCGCGCCCGTCCTCGCCGAGCAGGCGGACTTCCACGCCCGCGAGCGGCCTGCCGCTGCGCAGCGCACCGGTGGCGCCGCGCGGCGTCATCATGATCACGCAGAACGTCTCCGACATGCCATAGATGGTGAGGATCTCGTGGCCGGTGGCCGCGCGCCAGGCGTCGAACAACGGCGCCGGCAGGCGCTCGCCGGCCGATACGCAATGGCGCACTGCGCGAAACGGCGCGAGGCGCTCGGCCGGCAGCGCGAGCAGCCGGCGGTAGAAAGTGGGCACGCTGAACAGCGCCGTGGGCTGCTGCCGGGCGACGAGCGCCTCGACCTGCTCGACGTCGACCCAGTCGGGATGCAGGATCGCGGTGGCGCCCAGCGAAAGGGGACCGAGCAAGCCGTTTTCCAGCGCGTAGGCGAAGAACAGCTTCGAGGTGGCGAAGATGCGGTCTTCGGATCCGAGCCCGACCACATCCCGCTGCGCCTGGCCCGCCGGCAGCACGCTGCGGTGCGTATGCACGATGCCCTTGGGGCGCCCCGTGGTGCCCGAGGAGTAAAGCCAGAACGCGGGATCATCCGGCCGCGCGTCGTGCGCGCGCCCCTGGGCAGAGGCGGCATCGGCGAGCGCCAGCCATGCGCGCAGCGTGATGAGGCGCTGCGCAGTGGCGAGCTCCGCCGCGAGCGGTCCGAGTACCGGCTGCAAGCCCTCATCCGCAATCAGCAAGCGGGCGCCGCTGTCCGCGACCATGTGGCGGTAGTCCGCTTCGGTCAGCTTGCTGTTCAGCGCGATGGCCACCGCGCCGGCGCGCACGGCGCCGAGCCAGGCAGCCGCGAATTCCGGGGTGTCGCGCATCAGCAGCAGCACGCGCTCGCCGGGCCGCAGCCCGTGGGCGCGCAGCGCGCTGGCGGCGCGCGCGACCTCCGCGGCGAGCTCGGCGTAGGTGAGCGCACGCTCGCCGCACACGAGCGCGGTGCGCGCGCCATGGCGCGCCAGTGCGGCCTCTCCCAGCAGGTGCTCGGCGGCGTTCATCCGTCTGCACGCAGTATAGGGCGGGCGCGCGCGGCGGCGCGTGCCGGTGCCACGCATTGCAGCAAAGTGCAGGCAAAAAAACGGGGCGCTTGCGGCGCCCCGTGAACCAGGGAAATGCCCTAGGAGGAGACTCGTTACATCCGGTACGCCGCCTCGCCGTGCGAGGAGGTGTCGAGGCCTTCGCGCTCTTCTTCTTCGGTCACGCGCAGGCCGATGGTCAAGTCCACCAGCTTGTAGGCGATGAACGCCACCACCGCCGACCACACCACGGTGAGGAGCACGGCTTTCGCCTGGATCCACACCTGGCTGGCAATGGAGTAGTCCTTCGCCGCCACCACGCTGGCCGTCACCCAGTCGGCGACGTAGCCGGGGCCGCCGAGCGAGGGGTCGTTGAACACCCCGGTGAGCAGCGCGCCGACGATGCCGCCGACCGCGTGCACCCCGAACACGTCGAGCGAGTCGTCCGCGCGCAGCAGCTTCTTCAAGCCGGAGACACCCCACAGGCAGACGATTCCCGCGACCAGGCCGATGACGAACGCGCCGCCGACGCCGACGTTGCCGGCGGCCGGGGTGATGGCCACCAAGCCCGCCACCGCACCGGAAGCGCCGCCGAGCATGGTCGGCTTGCCCTTGAAGATCGCCTCACCCAGGCTCCAGGAGAGCACCGCGCAGGCGGTCGCCAGGTAAGTGTTCAGGAACGCGAGCGCTGCGGAGTTGCCGGCCTCGAGCGCGGAGCCCGCGTTGAAGCCGAACCAGCCCACCCACAGCAGCGACGCCCCGATCATCGTAAGCGGCAGGTTGTGCGCCGGCATCGCTTCCTTGCCGAAGCCGATGCGCTTGCCTACCAGGTAGGCGCCCACCAGGCCCGCGACCCCGGCGTTGATGTGCACCACCGTGCCGCCCGCGAAGTCGAGCGCTCCCCACTGCCAGATCAGGCCGGCCTTGGCGGTGAGGCCATCGACGAGCTTCGGATCCGTGTAGGCGTCCGGGCCCATCCAGAACCACACCATGTGCGCGATCGGCGTGTAGCTGAAGGTGAACCACAGCACGATGAAGGCGAGCACCCCCGCGAACTTGGCGCGCTCGGCAAACGCGCCGAGGATCAGGCAGCAGGTGATGGCCGCAAAGGTGGCCTGGAACGCGACGAACACGATCTCCGGGATCACCACGCCCTTGGAGAAGGTCGCGGCGTTGGCGAACTCGCCCTTGCCGGCGTCCAGCGCGCCCGAGAGGAACAGCCGGTCGAAGCCGCCGAAGTAGGCGTTGCCCTCGGTGAAGGCGAGGCTGTAGCCGTAGACCACCCACAGCACCGTCACCAGCGAGAACACCACGAACACCTGCATCAGCACCGAGAGCGCGTTCTTGGAGCGCACCATGCCGCCGTAGAACAGCGCCAGGGCCGGCACGCTCATCATGATGACCAGCGCCGTGCACATCAGCATCCACGTCACGTCGCCCTTGTTGGGCGTCGGCGCGGGCGTGGCCGCCGGGGCCGCGGCGGGCGCGGCGGCGGTGGCGCTCGCCGCGGGCTTGTCGGGCGCCGCGGCGGGCTTGTCCTGCGCCAGCGTCGCACCCGCGAAAGCGAGCGAGGCGGCGAGCGCGATCCATGCGAACAGCTTCTTCATGTGCATCTCCCTATAGCGCGTCCGCATCGGTCTCGCCGGTGCGGATGCGGATGACTTTCTCGAGGTCGAACACGAAGATCTTGCCGTCGCCGATCTTGCCGGTGTTCGCCGC
>DASTHP010000018.1:0-11846 GCA_035718125.1 Burkholderiales bacterium
TTCTTCCCGCAGCCGGGCGACATGTTCTGGTCGCCCGCGGACTGGGCCTGGGCGGGCGGTCTGTTCGATGCGCTGCTGCCTTCCTGGGCCCTCGGCATCCCGATCCTCGGCTATCGCGGCAAGTTCGACGCCGAGAAGGCCTACGACCTGCTCGACAGGTACGGCGTGCGCAATGCGTTCCTGTTCCCGACGGCGCTCAAGCTGATGATGAAGGCGGTGCCCGAGCCGCGGCACAAGTACCGGCTCGACCTGCGCTCGATCATGAGCGCGGGCGAATCGGTCGGCGTCACGGTGCTCGAGTGGGCGAAGGAGCAGCTCGGCGTCACCATCAACGAGATGTTCGGCCAGACCGAGATCAACTACGTGGTGGGCAATTGCCAGGCGGCCTGGCCGGTGAAGCCCGGCTCGATCGGCCGTCCGTACCCCGGGCACCGCGTCGCCGTGATCGACGAGAACGGCAACGAGCGCCCGCGCGGCGAGCTCGGCGAGATCGCGGTCCACCGCAGCTGCAACGGCGAGGCGGATCCGGTGTTCTTCCTCGAGTACTGGAAGAACCCGCAGGCCACCAGAGACAAGTTCATCGGCGACTGGGGGCTCACCGGCGACCAGGGCAAGATGGATGAGGATGGGTATCTCTGGTACCAGGGGCGCTCGGACGACGTCATCAAGAGCGCGGGGTACCGCATCGGCCCGGCGGAGATCGAGAGCTGCCTCGTCAAGCACCCCGCGGTGGCGAACGCCGCGGTGATCGGCAAGGCCGACGCCACGCGCGGCGCGATCGTGAAGGCATTCATCGTGCTGCAGCCGGGCGAGAAACCCTCGAAGCAGCTGGAGGAAGACATCCAGCGGCACGTGCGCGGGCGGCTCGCGCCCTACGAGTATCCGAAGGAGATCGAGTTCATCGACGCGCTGCCCATGACCACCACCGGCAAGGTGCAGCGCAAGGAGCTGCGCAAGCGCGAGGAAGCGCGCGGCTAGGAGGCGGGCCGGCTGGCGACCAGAAGCTTCGCGTCGGCCTCCACGGCCAGCTCGTCCTTCTGGTTGCGCCCTTCGCAGCGCATGACGAGGATGCCGCCGTTGTGCTTGGGCTTGGCGATCTTCTCCGTCACCGTCCAGCCCGTCGCGATGGTGTCGCCCGGGCGTATCGGCGCCTTGAAGCGGCAGGCGTACTCGAGGTAGGCGAGCGCCGTGCCGGCGAAGTAGTTGCCCACGGGCGCGGCGATCAGCGCGCCGGTGAAGGGCCCGTGCAGGATGCGCGTGCCGAACAGGGACTTCCTCGAGAACTCCTCGTCCACGTGCAGGGGGTTGAAGTCGCCGAACATGCCGGAGCCGAGGACGAGGTGCGTCTCGGTCACCGTGACGCGCGTGCCGAAGCGCTCGCCCACGGCGATGTCCTCGTACCACTTTCCCTGGAACATGACTTATTATCCCTGTTCCTTGGAGGAGGAGACCCGATGAAGAAGCTCGTCGCAGGAATCGCACTGGCCGCGCTGCCCCTGGCTGTCGCCGCCGCCTATCCCGACCGCCCGATCAAGCTGATCGTGCCCTGGCCCGCGGGCGGGGACACCGACAACATCTTCCGTCCCTATGCGCCGCTGATGCAAAAGCACATCGGCCAGACGGTGGTGATCGCCAACGTCGCCGGCGCCTCCGGCACGCGCGGCGCGAAGGAAGCGAAGGATTCGCCGCCGGACGGCTACACCATCTACGGCGTGCACGACTACATCCATTCGACCTATTACACCGGCGTCGCGGACGTCACGTACCAGGATTTCGAGCCGGTGTGCCTGGTGTCATCGACGCCCTCCGTCCTCACCGCGAGCCCGAAGACGCCGTGGAACGACTGGAAAGGTCTGCTGGCCGACGCCAAGGCGCGCCCCGGGCAGATCTCGGTGGGCGCGACGCTGGGCTCGACCAGCCACTTCTTCCCGGCGCTGATCGAGAAGGCGGGGGGTATCAAGTTCAAGTACGTGTCCTACGAGGGCCTCGCGCCGCGCATGAATGCGATCCTCGGCGGGCACATCGACCTCACCGACTCGAACATGACGCAGAAGGGCAAGGTCGAGGCGGGCCAGCTCAAGTTCATCGCCATCGGCACCGAGAAGAGGAGCCCGGAGATGCCGAGCGTGCCGACGCTGAAGGAGCTGGGCGTGAACGTCACCTACACCGTAAGCCGCGGCATCTTCGCGCCCAAGGGCACCCCGGGCGACGTGCTGGCGAGGCTCGAGTCGGCGTGCGCGGCGACGGTAAAGGAGGCCGCTTTTGCCGAGGCGATGAAGAAGCAGGCAACCGATGTGCAGTACCTCGATCGCAAGGCCTACGCCGCCTGGCTCAAGCAGAACGACGAGCTGAACAAGGGACTGGCGAAGGACCTCGGGTTGCTCAAGCGCTAGCGCGTAGGGGCCGGCAGTAGCGCTTTGAGACTCGGCCGGGACGGCTGGGCGGGGCTCGCGGTGCTCACCGCGAGCCTCGTTCTTTTCGGGCTTACGCTGGGCCTCAAGGACAGCCCGCTGGTTCCCATCGGGCCGGGCTTCTACCCGCGCATCGTCCTGGGCGTCACCGCGGTGCTGGCGGCATGGCTGGTGGTGACCGAACTGCTGGCCGCCAAGCGCGCGCGGCCCATGCCGCCGGCGCATTACGGCATGGTGGCGCTGATGTTCGCCGTGTTCGGCCTCTACGTGCTTGCGCTGCCGTTGCTGGGCTTTCGCGTGGCGACGTTCGCGTACGTCGCGGCGGCCAACGCGCTGCTCGACCCGCCGCGCGGCGCGCGCGGCTGGACGCGCGTTGCGCTCGTCGCGCTGCTGACGGCGGCGGCGACCTACGTGATCTTCGAGCGCTACCTCACCGTGCTGCTGCCGCGCGGCAGCTGGACCGGCTTCTAGGGACTGCGCGCCATGTTCGAACTGCTCGGCGCGGGGCTGGCCAACCTGATGCAGTTGAAGTACCTCGTGCCGCTGTTCTTCGGCACGCTCGCCGGCATCATCGGCGGCGCTCTGCCCGGCGTGACCATCACCATGACGATCATCGTCGTGCTGCCATTCACTTTCGGCCTCGATCCTCTGCAGGGGCTCGCGGCGATGACCGGAGTCTACGTCGGCGGCTCGGCGGGCGGCCTGGTCACCGCGGTGCTGCTCGGCCTGCCGGGCACCCCGTCGGCGATCGCCACCACCTTCGACGGCCACGTGATGGCGAAGAAGGGCGAGCCCGGGCGCGCGCTGTGGCTCGGCATCTGGGCTTCGTTCTTCGGCGGCCTCATCGGCGGCGTGTTCCTCATCGCGGCCACCGAGCCGCTCGCGCGCATCGCGCTGGAATTCGGGCCGTGGGAATTTTTCTCGCTCTTCATCCTCGCCCTCTCCATGGTCGCAGGACTGGTGGAGGGCTCGCTCATCAAGGGGCTGATCGCGGGCGCGCTCGGCTGCGTGGTGACCATCCTTGGCAGCGATCCGGTGATGGGCCAGGAGCGCCTGACGCTCGGCGTGCCGTTCCTGCGCGGCGGCATCGATTTCCTGCCGGTGCTGATCGGCGTGTTCGCCTTTGCGCAGATCATGACCGAGCTGGAGCGTGGCGCGGGCCCGCAGCGCGCCGCAGCGCTCGCGCGCGCGGCGAACCTGACCGTCCGACACCTGCGCGTGATCTGGGAGATCCTCTCGCGGCCCTTCCTGCTGCTGTGGACCTCGTTCATCGGCGTGCTGATCGGCGTGCTGCCCGCGATCGGCGGCAGCGCGGCGAGCATGATGGCCTACGACCAGGCCAAGAAGCTCTCCAAGCACCCGGAGCGCTTTGGCACCGGAACGCCCGAAGGCATCGTCGCCTCGGAATCGTCCAACAACGCCAATGTCGGCGGGTCGCTGGTGACCATCATGGCCTTCGGCATCCCGGGGGATGCGGTCACCGCGGTGATGCTGGGCGCGCTCACCATCCACGGCATCCAGTCGGGACCGCTGTTCATCTCGCAGAACGCGCCGCTCGCCTACGGCATGTTCGCCGCTTACCTCGTCGCGCACCCGATCATGGTGGCGGCGCTGTGGGTCGGCTCGCGCTGGATGCTGCGCGTGACCACGGTGCCCCAGGCGGTGCTGTTCCCGGTGGTGCTGGTGCTGTGCGTGATCGGCGCCTACGC
Organism: Burkholderiales bacterium; assembly: GCA_035718125.1. Classification (GTDB taxonomy): domain Bacteria; phylum Pseudomonadota; class Gammaproteobacteria; order Burkholderiales; family SG8-39; genus JAABQT01. The sequence continues at coordinate 4,121 of DASTHP010000018.1, forward strand.
GCTCAACAACACCATGGGCAACGTCTACATCCTGCTCAGCTTCGGCGTGCTCGGCTACGCCATGGTGAAGTTCGGCTTCCCGCTCGCGCCCTTCATCCTCGGCGTGATCCTCGGCGACCAGATCGAGATCAACCTGATCCGCGCCATCATGACCGACCCGAACCCGTGGCTGTTCCTGACGCGGCCGATCTCCGGGGTGCTCATTGCCGGGTCGGTCGCGTCGTTTGCCTTCGCGCTGTGGCAGCACCGCCGCCAGCAGCGGCGGGCGGCGCAAAATGCCGATGGGGATGCTGATTACTAAAAGCTATACTTGGCGCCCCAGACACGAATCGAACGTGCGACCTGCCCCTTAGGAGGGGGCTGCTCTATCCACTGAGCTACCGGGGCGTGTGTGACCAGGCGCGATTCTACCTTCTTGAGATTCCCACTTTCCCTTCTGCTGGCCTGCGCGTCATCGGCGGCGTTCGCCCAGGCCTGGGCCTGGGACGACGGCACGGTGCCCTTCGTGGTCACGCCCGTCGAGATCGTCGAGCGCATGCTGCGCATGGCCGAGGTGAAGCCGGGCGACACGCTCATCGACCTCGGCTCGGGCGACGGGCGCATCGTGATCGAGGCCGCCAAGCGCGGCGCCAGGGGCCTGGGTGTGGACATCGACCCGTCGCTCGTCAAGCTCGCCACCGAGAACGCGCACAAGGCCGGCGTCTCGGCGCGCGCGCGCTTCGAGACGCGCGACATCTTCGAGACCGACCTGTCGGGCGCGAGCGTGGTGGCCTTCTACCTGCTGCCGGAGGTCAACGCCAAGCTGCTGCCGCGCCTGCTCGAGCTCAAGCCGGGCACGCGCATCGTGTCGCACGACGGCGGCATCGGCGATTGGCCCTCTGACGAGCGCCTGGAGATGCGCGCGCCGGAAAAGGCGGTCGGCGTGGGCGGCGTGTCGCGCGTCGAGTTGTGGATCGTGCCGGCCGACGCGCGCGGCCGCTGGATCGCGGAAGTCCCGCAGCACGGCGGCCGCTGGCGCTTCGAGATCGCGCAGCGCTACCAGGACCTCGACATCGCGATCGGCGCGCAGGGCCGCGACCTGCTGGTGCGCGCGAGCCGCCTGCGCGGCACCGAGATCAAGATGATGGTCACCGGCATCGTCGGCACGCGCGCCTGGAACCACTTCTTCGAGGGACAGATCGAGGGCCGGCGCATCAGCGGGCGCCTGTGGGTTTCCGACGGCAACCAGACGAGGACCTATCCGTGGACGGCGACAAGGCAGTGAAACCAAAGGTGCTCCTGTCCGTGCCGGACGGCGTGTTTCTGGTCGCCGGCATGGTGATCGGCGTGGGGATCTTCAAGCTCCCGGGACTCGTGGCCGCCAATGCCGCGAATTCGACGCACTTCTTCCTCGCCTGGATCATCGGCGGCATCGCCTGCCTGTGCGGCGCGCTCGTGTATGCGGAGCTCGCCTCGCGGTACCCGGAGACGGGCGGCGAGTACCTGTTCCTGCGCCGCGGTCTCGGCGAGGGGGCCGCGTTCGTGTTCGCGTGGTCGCGCATGACCGTGATCCAGACCGGCGCCATTGCCGCCGTGGCGTTCGTCTTCGGCGAGTACGCCACCCAGCTGGTCCCGCTCGGGCCGGCCAGCGCGGCCGTCTGGGCGGCGATCGGGGTTGCGGTTCTCACCGCGCTCAATCTCGTCGGCACGCTGCAGTCGAAGACGCTGCAGAAGGTGATGGAAGTGCTCCTCATCCTCGCGCTCGCGGCGATCGCCATCGGCGGCATCGTCGCCGGCGGTGCACCGGCGCAGGCGGCGCAGGGCTCGGGCAGCAGCGCCTTCACGCTGATGATGATCTTCGTGCTGTATACCTTCGGCGGCTGGAACGAGGGCGCCTACCTGGCGGGCGAGGTCCGCGACGCGCGCCGCAACATGGTGAAGGTGCTCGCCGGCGGGCTGGTCCTCGTCACCGCGCTCTACCTGCTGGTGAACTGGGGCTACTACCGCGCGCTCGGGCTCGGCGGGCTCAGGGAATCGAAGGCCATCGCGTTCGACACCATGCGCGCCTTCGCCGGCGACAAGGCGGCGATCCTGGTGGCGATCGTGGTATGCGTCTCGGCGCTCACCACGATGAACGCGGCGATCTTCACGGGCGCGCGCACCAACTGGGCGCTCGGCCGGGACTACCCGCTGTTCGCGCGGCTCGGGAACTGGCGCGAGAGCGGCTCGACGCCCGCCAACGCTCTCCTGCTGCAGCTCGCGATCATGCTGGTCCTCATCTGGGCTGGCGCCAGTACGCGCGACGGGTTCGAGGCGATGGTCGCCTACGGATTGCCCGTGTTCTGGGCGTTCCTGCTCCTCACGGGCGTCACCCTGTTCGTGTTCCGCGCGCGCGGCGAGGCCGCCCCCGAGTTCCGGGTGCCGCTCTTTCCGGTGATCCCGCTCGCCTTCCTCGCCATGTGCGCGTTCATGCTTTGGTCGAGCTTCGATTACGTGGCGAATTCGCCCTATGGACCGAAGTTCGGCGCGCTGGTGGGCGCGGGCCTCGCGGTCATGGCGGCCGGCATCCCGCTGTACTTCCTCGCCCGCCGCAAGTGACATGACGCTCACCGAGCTGCGCTACATCGTGGCCGTGGCGCGCGAGCGCCATTTCGGCCGCGCCGCGCAGTCCTGCTACGTGTCGCAGCCCACGCTCTCGGTGGCGATCAAGAAGCTGGAGGACGAGCTGGGCGTGACGCTGTTCGAGCGCGGCCCCGGCGAGGTGAGCGTGACGCCGGTGGGCACGCGCGTGGTCGAGCAGGCGCAGCGCGTGCTGGAGGAGGCCGCGCGCGTCAAGGAGATCGCGGTGGCGGGCCACGACCCGCTCGCCGGCACGCTGCGGCTGGGCGCGATCTACACGATCGGGCCGTACCTGCTGCCCAAGCTGATCCCGGTGCTGCGGCGCCTGGCGCCCACCATGCAGCTGATGATCCAGGAGAACTACACGCACCGCCTCGCGGAGATGCTCAAACAGGGCGAGGTGGACGCGATCCTGGTCGCGCTGCCGTTCGCCGAGGCCGGCGTGGCGACGCGCGCGCTGTACGACGAGCCGTTCCTGGTGGCGGTGCCGCAGGGCCACCCGCTGGAGAAGAGGAAGCACATCTCCTCGGACGAGCTGGCGAAGGAAAGCCTGCTGCTGCTGGGCTCCGGGCACTGCTTTCGCGACCAGGTGCTCGACCTGTGCTCGAGCGCGCAACGCTCCAATCGCGGCGCGCTGGCGCGCACGCTGGAAGGCGGCTCGCTCGAGACCATCCGCCAGATGGTGGCAAGCGGCGTCGGCGTCACCGTGCTGCCTTCCACCTCGGTAGCGCCGGGCGAGGGCGCCGGCAGCGACCTGATCCGCGTGCGCCCCTTCACGCGGCCGATTCCCGACCGGCGCGTGGTGCTGGCGTGGCGCAAGAGCTTCCCGCGCCCCGAGGCGATCGAGGTGCTGCGCCAGGCGATCCTCGCATGCGACCTGCCTCAGGTGACGAAGATCCACTGAAAATTGGGGTCAGGGCCGCATTTTCACTCGCAAGGGAAATGCGGCCCTGACCCCAATTTTCGCCGGCAAGGAAAATTCGGCCCTGACCCCAATTTCTTCAACGTGCGGTTTTGATTGCGCGCGCCAGCGCGGCGGACCATCATATGGGCAGGCTGGATCGCAGAAGGAGAACCTGCATGGCGAATGAAAGGATGGCGGTTCGCGGGCTGGTGGCCGTTGCGCTCGCGCTGGGCGCTGCGGCCGCAGGTGCGCAGAGCGTGCGCGTCACCGTATCCGGCGAGATTGCGCCGGGCGTCTACGGGCGGGTGGACGTCTCCAACCGGCCCGCGCCGCCGCCGCTGGTCTATCCGCAACCCGTCATCATCGTGAAGCAGTCACGCGCGGCCATGATGTCGCCGATCTACATGCACGTGCCACCGGGGCACGCGCGCAACTGGTCCAAGCACTGCAAGCGCTATAACGCCTGCAATCAGCCGGTGTACTTCGTGAAGTCGGCGGAGTACGAGCCGGGCTACAAGCACCCGGGCAAGGGCGCGAGCAAGAGCGCGGGCAAGGGGAAGGGCAAGGACGGCTGAGTCTCCTGGGCGGGATGACGGGCCACGCTGAGCAGAGCGCGCCTTCCGTCTGGGTCGAGCGCTGGGCGCCGCTCATTCCGCCGGGCAGGGTGCTCGACCTCGCCTGCGGGTCTGGTCGCCACTCGCGATTGCTCCTCGCGCGCGGCCACGAGGTCGTCGCGGTGGATCGCGAACCGCTCGCGCTCGCGGGTGTATGCTTCGTCCGGGCCGATCTCGAGGACGGCAGCCCCTGGCCCCTTCCTGGGGAGCGCTTCCAAGGGATCGTCGTCACCAACTACCTGCACCGGCCGCTGTTTCCGCTGCTGCAGCAGGCCCTCGTGGCCGGCGGCATCCTGCTCTACGAAACCTTCATGGTCGGCAACGAGCGCTATGGCAAGCCCTCCAACCCCGCGTTTCTGCTCCAGCCCGGGGAACTGTGGCGGGCCTTTGCCGGTCTGCACGTCATTGCGTTCGAGCAGGGCCGCGTGCGCGAGCCAAAACTGGCGATGATTCAACGACTTTGCGCGGCCCGGGCCTGAAAAGCGATAAAATCGCGGCCACACCGCCGCAAGGAGCGACTCACATGATCACAGGAAGCCTGGTCGCCATCGTCACCCCGATGTTCGAGGACGGGCGCCTCGACATGGCGCGTTTCCGGGAACTCATCGACTGGCACGTCGCCGAGGGCACCGACGGCATCGTCGTCGTGGGCACCACGGGCGAGTCGCCGACAGTGGACTTCGACGAGCACAAGGAACTGATCCGCGTTGCCGTGGATCATGCCAAGGGTCGCATTCCGGTCATCGCCGGCACGGGCGGCAACTCGACCGTCGAGGCGATCGAGTTGACCGAATCGGCGAAGAAGGCCGGCGCCACCGCCTGCCTGTCGGTGGTGCCCTACTACAACAAGCCCACGCAGGAAGGCCTGTACCGGCACTTCCGCAAGGTCGCCGAAACGGTGGACCTGCCGATGATCGTGTACAACGTGCCGGGCCGCACGGTGGCCGACCTGCAGAACGATACGGTCCTGCGCCTCGCGCAAGTGCCGGGCATCATCGGCATCAAGGACGCCACGGCCAGCATCGAGCGCGGCACCGACCTCGTGAAGCGCGCGCCGCGCGGCTTCGCCATCTACAGCGGCGAGGATTCCACCGCGCTCGCGCTGATCCTGCTCGGCGGTCACGGCGTGATCTCGGTCACTGCCAACGTGGCGCCGCGCCTGATGCACGAGATGTGCGCCGCGGCGCTGGTCGGCGACGTCAAGAAGGCGCGCGACCTCAACCTGAAGCTGCTCGGCCTGCACCAGAAGCTGTTCGTGGAGGCCAACCCGATCCCGGTCAAGTGGGCCCTCGCGCAGATGGGGCGCATGGAGGCCGGCTTGCGGCTGCCGCTCACGCCGTTGTCGGAGAAGTTCCACGACACGGTGCGCACGGCGCTCGCCGAAGCCGGCATCAACTTGCCGGGCCTGCGCGTGGTGGAGAAGCGCGCTTGAGGATTGCGCTGGCCTTCGCAGCCCTGTTGCTTGTGGGCGCTTGCAGCACGGACGGCACCTCGCAGAGCGGCAAGGCGGACTACAAGACGGCGAAGACCCTGCCGTCGCTCGATATCCCTCCCGACCTGAGCGCGCCCTCGCGCGACGGCCGCTACGAGCTGCCCGAGGGCGCGAAATCCGCGACCACGCTTTCCGGCTACCAGGCGGGCCGCACGATGCAGGCGGCCCCCGGCACCAGCTCGGTGCTGCCCGCTGCCCAGGGCATGCGCGTGGAGCGCGACGGCAGCCAGCGCTGGCTGGTGGTAAACGAGCCACCCGAGAAGCTCTGGCCGCTGCTGCGCGAGTTCTGGCAGGAGAACGGCTTCCTGCTGCGCCTCGAGCAGGCCGAGCTGGGCATCATGGAGACCGACTGGGCCGAGAACCGCGCGACCCTCTCCGATTCCTGGCTGACGCGCACGCTCGGCGGCCTGCTCAGATCGGCGCATGGCACCGACGAGCGCGACAAGTACCGCACCCGCCTGGAGCGCACGCCGACCGGCGGCACGGAGGTGTACATCAGCCACCGCGGCATGGAGCAGGTCTACAGCGACGGCGGCACGCGCACCGACGGCCCGCTCAACCCCACCTGGCAGCCGCGGCCGGCGGATCCGGAGCTGGAGGTCGAGTTCCTGCGCCGCCTGATGGTGCGCCTGGGCACGCCGAGCGAGAAGGCGCAGGCGCTGGTCGCCACCGCGCAACCGCCGCAGCGCGCGACCTTGAAGAAGGGGCTGGACGGCAACGAGCTGCTCGAGGTGCTCGATCCCTTCGATCGCGCGTGGCGCCGCGTGGGCCTTGCACTGGATCGCGTCGGCTTCACCGTCGAGGACCGCGACCGGCAGAAGGGCGTGTACTTCGTGCGCTATGCGGACCCGGAGGCGGACATGTCGCGCAAGAGCTCGGAGAAGAGCATGTTCTCCTGGCTCGCATTCTGGCGCGACGACGGCCCGAAGGTGAAAGCCGAGCAATACCGCGTCGCGGTGGTCGGCGAGACCGAGACCAGTCGCGTCCAGGTGCTCGACAAGACCGGCGCCGCCGAATCCTCGCCGACCTCGCGCCGCATCCTCACGCTCCTGCACGAGCAGCTCCGCTAAGGAGCCTGCGGCCTGCTCTCACGTGCGCTTCGCCTCGCTCGGTAGCGGCAGCAAGGGCAATTGCCTGGTCGCCGAAGCTGCGGGCAGCCGGGTGCTGCTCGACTGCGGCCTCGCGCCGCGCGAGACGGCGCGGCGGCTAGAGCGCCTCGGCCTCGCTCCTGTGGACATCCACGGCATACTGGTGACCCACGAGCACGACGACCACGCCGGGCACGCCTACGCCTTTGCCGCTCAGCATGGCATCCCGGTGCACCTCACGCACGGCACGCGGCGCGCGCAGGAGGCGGCGGGCAAGGCCGACGCGGGCGTCGCCCTGAACGAGATCCGCGGCGGCGAGCCGTTCGCGGTGGGCGCCATGCGCGTCGAGCCGTTTACCGTGCCGCACGACGCGCGCGAGCCGGTGCAGTTCGTGCTCGGCGATGGCGCGCGGCGCCTGGGCGTGCTGACGGACCTGGGCGCCTCCACGGCGCACGTGGAGGCGATGCTCACCGGCTGCGATGCGCTGGTCCTCGAGACCAACCACGACCTCGACCTGTTATGGGGCGGCGGCTATCCGAAGTGGCTCAAGGAGCGCATCGGCGGCCCCTTCGGCCACCTGGACAACGCCGCGTCCGGGCGGTTGCTCGCGGCGCTCGACCGCTCGCGCCTCAAGCACGTGATCGCCGCGCATCTGTCCCAGCAGAACAACAAAGCGGAGCTCGCGCGCGCGGCGCTGGCGAATGCGCTTGGCTGCAGCGAGGACTGGGTCGGCATCGCCACCCAGGAGCAAGGATTCGACTGGAGGGAGATCTAGCCCTCGCAGCGTGAGCGCGATCGGCGCCGGCGATCTTGCCAGTCCTCTGCGCACAGGCGCGCCGCCTCCGGGCGTCTGCCTGGCCCCGCTGGGATAACTTCGGTTAGCGGTGCGCTAGAGACCGAGCGTGCTCGCGGACACGCCCGGGAAGGACGCCGACCAGATCTCCATGAAGCGGCCGCGCATCGCGAGCGCCTCGGTCTCGTCGTGCAGGCCGAGCGCGCCGCGGAAGAACTGCGCCACCGGCCGGCGCAG
>DASTHP010000019.1:0-22147 GCA_035718125.1 Burkholderiales bacterium
CGCCCGTTACGCCTCGTCGCAGCCATGAAAGCGGCAGGTACTCGCGTGTCGCCCGAGAAGCGCCTGAAGCAGCTCGGCATCGATCTCGGCACCGTTTCGGCGCCGGTCGCGAACTACGTCAACGCGGTGCGCGCCGGGAACCTTCTATTTCTCGCCGGCAAGGGTCCGCGCGCGGTGGATGGCAAGCGCCCCCAGGGCAAGGTCGGGCGCGACTACACGGCCGAAGAGGCCTACCAGCACGCGCGCACGGTCGGCATGGACCTCCTCGCCGTGATGCGCGCCGAACTCGGCAGCTTGGACAAGGTGAAGCGCGTCGTGAAGGTGCTCGGGATGGTGAACGCGGTGCCCGAGTTCCAGGACCATCCGAAGGTCATCAACGGCTGCTCCGACCTCTTCGTCGAGGTGCTGGGCGAGGCCGGCAAGCACGCGCGCTCGGCGGTCGGCATGGGTTCGCTCCCCATGGGCATCCCGGTGGAGATCGAGTGCATCGTCGAGATCGGCACACCACCGAGGCGCCCCGCCGCCCGCAAGAAGAAGCGCCGCTAGATGGTCATGATGGTCTTGCGGTAGTACTTGAGCTCCTCGATCGAGTCGAGGATGTCGGCGAGCGCTTCGTGCTTGCCTTCCTTCTTCAGGCCCTTGGCGATCTCGGGGCTCCAGCGCTTCACCAGCTCCTTCAGCGTGGAAACGTCCAGGTTGCGGTAGTGGAAGTAGGCCTCCAGCCGCGGCATCCAGCGCGCGAGAAAGCGCCGGTCCTGGCAGATGGAGTTGCCGCACATGGGCGAGGCGCCGGCCGGCACGTGCGGCGCGAGAAAGGCGAGCATCTGCGCTTCCACCGCCGCCTCGTCCAGGCGCGACGCTTTCACCTTGGCGACAAGTCCCGATTTGCCATGCACGCCCGTGTTCCATGAATCCATGGCCGCCAGCACCTCGTCGGGCTGGTGCACGACGAGCACCGGCGCCTCGGCGACCACGTTCAGCTGGGAATCGGTCACCATCAACGCGATCTCGATGATGCGGTCCGAATCCGGCGTGAGGCCCGTCATCTCCATGTCGATCCACACCAGGTTATTCTGGTCAGCAGCCATCCGCCCGTCGCAGTCAATGAGTTGTTACCCAGTATATCAACGCGTTACGTGTTTTCCGGCGGCAGCGCAGAAGCGAATGGCGGTTCGCGCACGAGCACATGCCCTATGGCATCATCGCCAGCGATGACGCACATCGCACACTAGAAGGGCACGCTGCATGCTTTCCGACCTTACGCCGATGCTCCAGGCCGCCACCGCGATCCTCCTGGCGGTCCTGATCTATGCCTTTCGGCGAGCGCTCCTAAGGCTTGGGACGCTCCTGGCGGTGATTGGCGTGCTGCTTGTCATGCTCGCCTATGGCCTGTGGATCGGGACGGACACGCTGGTCACCGGCAACGAGTACATCGGCCTGTGGGCGGCGGTCATCGGGTTCTACGGCGCCGTGCTCGCAGGACTCGCGGGCGTGGAATGGCACGTGCGGCAGAGGGCCAGGCGCAAGGCGGCGTCAGGACCGGCATGATCGCCGGCGCACTGCCCAGAGCCCCGGCGTAGGTCATGCCGAACGCCCTGACCTGGCTGTTCCTCGCGGCGCTTGCGGCCACGCTCGCCACGCGGCTGTGGCTCGCGCGCCGGCAGATCGCGCACGTGCGCGCGCACCGCAGCGCGGTGCCGCCGGGTTTCGCCGAGGTGATGCCGCTCAACGCGCACCAGAAGGCCGCGGACTACACGGTCGCCAAGGTGCGCCTGGGCATCATCGAGCTCCTCGCCGGCACGCTGGTGCTGCTCGGGCTGACGCTGGGCGGGCTGCTGCACTGGATCTCGGAGCGCTGGACGCCGGTCTTCGAGCCCGGCGGCATCGCGCACGGCACCGCGCTGGTGGCGAGCGTGGTGGTGCTGCTCTCGGTGCTGGAGCTGCCCGCAACCCTGTACCGCACCTTCGTCGTCGAGGCGCGTTTCGGCTTCAACCGCATGACGCCTGCGCTGTTCCTCGCCGATCTGGCCAAGCACGCGGCGCTCGCTGCCGCGCTCGGGCTGCCGCTCCTCGTCCTGGTGCTCTGGCTGATGCACGCGATGGGCGAGCGCTGGTGGCTGTGGGTGTGGCTCGCCTGGATGGGCTTCAACCTGTTGATCCTGCTCGCCTATCCGACGTTCATCGCGCCGCTGTTCAACAAGTTCTCGCGCCTCGAGGACCCGGCGCTCGGCGGGCGCATCGAGCAACTCCTCGCGCGCTGCGGCTTCCGCTCAAATGGCCTGTACGTGATGGACGGCTCCCGGCGCTCGGCGCACGGCAATGCCTACTTCACCGGCTTCGGCGCTGCGAAGCGCATCGTCTTTTTCGACACCCTGCTCTCGCGGCTCGCCCCCGGCGAAGTCGAGGCAGTGCTCGCGCACGAGCTGGGCCACTATCGCCGGCACCACGTCTGGAAGCGCATCGTGCTGCTGTTCGCGTTTTCCCTTGGCCTGCTCTGGGTCCTCGGGCAGCTGATCGACGAGCCCTGGTTCTACGCGGGCCTCAACGCCGGCGCGCCGGCAACCGCCATGGGGCTCCTGCTGTTCGTGCTAGTGATGCCGGTGTTCACCTTCTTCCTGCAGCCGCTGGCGAGCCTGTACTCGCGCCGACACGAGTTCGAGGCCGACGCCTACGCCGCCGCGCACGCGAGCGCGGCGGAACTGGTGCGCGCGCTGGTCAAGCTCTACCAGGACAACGCCGCGACGCTCACCCCCGATCCGCTGCACTCCGCGTTCTACGACTCGCACCCGCCGGCCGCGACGCGCATCGCGCGCCTGCAGACCGACGGCTAGTTTCCCGGGAGGCCCCATGGAATCGCTCACCAAGAGAAAATGCCGGCCCTGCGAGGGCGGCATGGCGCCCTACAGCGAGCAGGAGGCGCGCAGCATGCTCGCCCAGCTCAAAGGCTGGCAGCTGCAGGACGGCAAGCTCGCCAAGGTCTACCCGTTCGCCAATTACCACCACACCATGGCCTTCGTGAACGCGCTCGCCTGGATCTCGCACCGCGAGGACCATCATCCCGATCTCGAGGTCGGGTACAACAAGTGCCGCGTCATCTACTGGACGCACGCCGTGGGCGGGCTGTCGGAGAACGACTTCATCTGCGCGGCGAAGTGCGACGCGCTCTTCGACCTGTGAGTCGGTGCCGGCCGTGCGCCGCGTGTTCAGCTCGTACGACCTACTCGCCGCGCACCACGCGAGGAACCTGCTTGAGTCCACGGGAATCCGCGCCGAGGTGAGGAACGAGCGCCTGGCCTCCGCGATGGGCGAGCTGCCCCCGGCGGAGTGCCAGGCAGAGGTATGGGTCACCGACGATGGCGACGCGGCGCGCGCCGAGCGCCTGCTGCGCGAAGGCGTAGCGGTGTCGGGCGCGCCCTGGACTTGTCCGCAATGCGGCGAGCATCTCGAGCCGCAGTTCGCGCAGTGTTGGCGCTGCGCCCGTTAGAACGCGCTCGCCAGCGTCAGCACCAGAAGGACGAACACCCACACCACCAGGGCACGCCAGACCAGCCCCACCGCGCTGTCGAGCGTTGGGCTGTCCGGGTGCTCGCCCAGCCCAAGCTCGGGCCGCACCTCGACGCCCTCGATCCCCGTGAGCGGCATGCCCAGGCGCACGCCGAGCGCCCCAGCGCCCGCCGCGAGCACGACGCCTGCGTCCGGGTCGCTCCAGTCGCGCGCCTGCGTGCGCCAGCAGTAGACCGCATCCTCGAAGTCGCCAACCACGGCGAAGGAAGCTGCGGTGACTCGCACGGCGGGCCACTCGAGCACGCGGTATACGCGCTCGGCGAAACGCCCGAACGTGCCACTTGCCTGCCAGCGGCCGCGCAGGTACAGCGCGAGCCGGTAGAGGATGGCGCCGCTCGGGCCGGGCAGCAGCAGGAACCAGAACAGGACCCCGAACACGTGCCGGTGCGAGGCCACCAGCGCCTCCTCGAGCGCGAGGCGGATCACCTCCTCGCGGCTGCGGTGCTGGGCCGGCTCGCCGCGCCAGGCGCCGATCAGCTCGCGCGCGCGATCGACGTCGCCGGCGCCGATCGCCCGCTGGAGGTCGCTGTAGTAATGGCTGAACTGGCGAAAGCCCAGCGTGAGGTACAGGGTGCCGACGTTGAACGCGAGGGCAAGCAGCGGGCTCAAGGCGAACAGCAGGGCGTGGACCGCGATCGCCACCGCGAGCACCGGCAGCACCGCCAGCAGCCAGGCGATGAGGCCGTGGCGCGCCTCGCCCCCGTCGAATGACTGCTGCAGCCAGTCGGCCCAGCGCGCGAGCAGCTCGAAGTAGGCCTTCAGCCCGCCCAGCGGACGCCATTGCTCGAGGATCAGCGCCGCGATGATCGCCAGAAGGCTCATGTGCGCAGGGGGGCCGGGCCCCGTCCGATTGAAGCGCTCGGGGCCTTCCCGGCCCCCCCGCACCCCCCGTCAAGGTTGGACGCGGAAGTTCTCATGCAGCCGTAGGGTTCTGCGCGAGGAAGCGGTAGAGATTCACCAGCATGCCGGCGGTCGCGCCCCAGATGTAGTAGTCCCGGTACGGGATGGCGTAGTAGGTCACCCGGCGGCCCTGGAACTCGCGCCAGTGCCGCTCGTGGTGCGCGGGATCGAGCAGGAAGGAGAGCGGCACCTCGAACACCTCGTCCACCTCGTACGCGTCCAGGCGCAACTCGAAGTGCGGGGCCACCAGACCCACCACCGGCGTCACGCGAAAGTCCGTGCGCGTGTGGTAGTCGGAGAGCTTGCCCAGGATCTCGACGTGCCGCGCCTCCAGGCCGATCTCCTCTTGCGCTTCGCGCAGCGCGGTGGCCTCCGGCGAGGCATCGTGCGGCTCGGCGCGGCCGCCCGGAAAGCTGATCTGGCCCGAGTGGGACTTGAGGTGCGCGGTGCGCCGCGTGAACAGCACCTTCAGCTCCTCCTGCCGCTGCACGATCGGCACCAGCACCGAGGCGGGACGGCGCGCGGGTGCGCGCGCGGCCTCGGCACCCTGGTCGCCATACAGGGTCTCGCCGGGCAGGCCGGCCGCGGCGAAATGCCGGCGCAGCCAGCCAGAATCCAGCTCGACCGGACTGTCGTGGATCAGCGTCGCACGCATGCGGAATTTCGACCCATGATCATCTGTTTGCGTTCCAGCCGGGATGATAATCTGTCCCGGCAGGCCAACTCGAACAAGGGAGACATCATGAAGAGACTCGCCATATTCGCCGCACTCGCTTTCGCCAGCGCCTCCGCATTCGCCTTCCACTGTCCCGCGGACATGAAGAAGATCGATGCGGCCCTGGCGAAGAACCCGAAGCTTTCCGCCCAGCAGGCGGCCGACGTGAAGAAGGCTCGCGCCGACGGCGAAGCCCTGCACAAGGCAGGCAAGCACCAGGAATCGGTGGACACCCTCGCCAAGGCGATGAAGATCCTCAACGTCAAGTAGCCGAAAATGAAAACGCCGCCCGCGGGCGGCGTTTTCGTTTGCGGTAACCGGGCCGGTTGCGCCGACCCGGGTTGCACCCTAGGGCAGCAGGATCACCGAGCCGGTGGTCTTTCGGCCCTCGAGGTCGCGGTGGCACTGCGCCGCGTCGGCAAGCTTGTAGCGCGCCGAAATCTCGATCTTCACCTTGCCCGACTTCACGACATCGAACAGGGACTTCGAGGTCATCTCGAGGTCTGCGCGCGAGGCCGTGTAGGTCGCCAGCGTGGGTCGCGTGAGATAGAGCGAGCCCTTCTGCGCCAGGATCAACGTGTTGAGCGGCGGCACCGCCCCGGAAGCGTTGCCAAAGGTCACCCACATGCCCAGCGGCCGCAGGCAGTTGAGCGATCCCTCCCAGGTCGTCTTGCCTACCGAGTCGTACACCACCGGCACGCCCTTGCCGCCGGTGATCTCCTTCACGCGGGCGACGAAGTCCTCCTTGGTGTAGTCGATGATGTGGTCGGCGCCGTGCGCCTTGGCGAGCTTCGCCTTTTCCGGGGAGCCCACCGTGCCGATCACCGTGGCACCCAATGCCTTCAGCCACTGGCAGGCGATGAGACCGACGCCGCCCGCGGCGGCGTGCCACAGCACGGTGTCGCCCGCCTTGACCGGATAGGTGCGGTGGATGAGGTATTGCACGGTCATGCCCTTCAGCATCATCGAGGCGGCCTGCTCGTCGCTGATGCCCTCGGGCACCTTGACGAGGCGATCGGCAGGCAGGAGCCGCTCGCCGCAATACGAGCCCACCTGTCCGGTGTACGCCACGCGGTCCCCGGCCTTGAGCGTCGTCACGCCCGGTCCGATCTGCTCCACCACGCCCGCGCCCTCGTTGCCCGCCACTTGCGGCAACTGCATCGGGTACAGCCCCGAGCGCTGGTAGGTGTCGATGAAGTTGACGCCGATCGCCGTATGGCGAACGCGCACCTGTCCCTGCCCGGGCGCTGCCACCTGCACGTCGTCCAGCTGCAGGACTTCCGGGCCGCCCGTCTTGTGGAATCTCACTGCCTTGGTCATCGCGCTTGTCTCCTCGTTGGTATTCGGTTCACTTCTTCTTCGCCGGCGCCGGCGCTTTGGCTTCATCCTGCGCCGCCGGCGCCTCGGCCGGCGCGGCGCCAGGCTCGGGCGGCTTGCCGGCCATCGCCTGCTGCATCATCGCCCAGGGCCACATCATGGTGTTGGCGGCGGTGTTGGCGCCCGCGGCCGCGAGCCCTGCAAGCGCCGTATCGGTCGTGCCGCTCTTCATCGCCTCCAGCGCCGAGCGCTGCATCTCGAGGCCCTGGACGGCGAAGCGCACCATGTTGAGGTTCACCGAGAGCCACGCCTCGACCGACTTCAGGTCGGCGATCCGCTTCTCGACCTCCTTGGGATCCATGGTCGGCATGGCCATGCCGGGCACCGGCACGCCAAGCGGCCCCCACAGGCGGCGGAACACTTCGAACGGGTCCTGCGGCGGGTTTGGATCGGCCATGGGCTGCCTCACGTTCCGGAAAAGAATTCCTTCACTTCGGCCTCGCGCGCCATGGTGTCCTGGTAGCCCAGGTCGATGAGCGCGCGGCAGAAGGATTCCTCGAACAGCAGGTAGCTCGCGAGGTTCGAGCCCGCGCGCGACAGCGCCCCGGTGGGGCGCAGGATGAAGCGCACGCTGCGCGGCAGCTCATGCACGAAGCGCGCGGCGATGCGCTCGATCGGCTGCGAGGGCGAGATGAACAGCACCTTCACGGGCCGCAACGCGAGGCTTGCGCCCTCGAGCTTCTCGCGCGGGATCAGGGTGACGGTGCGGTTGATGCGCTCCAGCCGCTCGATGTCCACCGCCAGGCTGTCGAGGAAGATGGAGTTGAGCGCGTGGCCGGCGATCTGCGCGAGCGACGGGTAGATGTTCGAGCGGGCGCGCGCCTGGTCCATGGTCTGGCGCCCCGTGCCGACGATCAGCACGCGGTCGGCGCCCAGGTGCAGCGCCGGGCTGACCGGTGCGATCTGGCGCATGGAGCCGTCGCCGAAGTACTCGCGGTGCACCTTCACCGCCGGAAAGATGAACGGCAGCGCCGAGGAGGCGAGCAGGTAGTCCAGCTGCAGCACCACCGCCGCGCCGATGCGCTGGTTGCGCTCCCAGCCCTCCAGCCCCGAGCCGCCCTGGAAGAAGGACACGCTCTGCCCGGAGGTGTAGCCCGATGCGGTGACGCAGACCGCGTACAGCGCGCCCGCGTCGATGTGCTGCTGGATGCGCTCGAAGGGCATGGTCTTCGCCAGCATGTCGCGCAGCGGCGCGTTGTCCAGCAGCGACACCGGGTTGCCGCGCGAGATCAGCATCATCGAGGACAGCCAGCGCGCCCCGCTCTTCGCGATGCTCGCCACGTCAGTGCGGTAGACGTGGTCGCAGCGCATGTTTTCCCAGACTTCCAGCAGGTTCGCCACCGCGCGCGAAAAATCGTCGGCCTGCACCGCCAGTCCGGCCGCATTGATCGCGCCCGCCGAGGTGCCGCACAGGATGGGAAACGGGTTCTTCGCGGGATTGCCGAGCACGTCGCGCACGGCTTTCACCACGCCCACCTGGTAGGCGGCGCGCGCGCCGCCCCCGGTGAGCACCAGCCCGGCGCGCGGCTTCATGCGCGTCGAAGGGAACGCCGCCACGCTGCCGGCCTGCGCCTCGTTCGCCATGCAGGGCAGGCGCTAGAACAGTCTCTGCTCGACGCCCGCGCGCGGCGCGTTGGCGTCCACGACGGTGAGCGCGGTCATGTTGACCAGGCGCCGCACGGTCGCCGAGGGCGTCAGGATGTGCACCGCGCGCGCCGCGCCAAGCAGGATCGGGCCGATGGTGACGCCGTCGCCCGCCGCGGTCTTGAGCAGGTTGAAGGCGATGTTGGCGGCGTCCAGCGTCGGCATGATGAGCAGGTTCGCCTCGCCCTTGAAGCGCGAGCTGGGGAATACCCTGAGCCGGATCTCCTCGGAGATCGCGGCGTCGCCGTGCATCTCGCCCTCGACCTCGAGCTGCGGCGCGCGCTCGTGCAGCAGGGCGAGCGCGCGCTGCATCTTGCGCGACGAAGGCACATCGAGCGAACCGAAGTTGGAGGCCGACAGCAGCGCCACCTTCGGCACCAGGCCGAAGCGCCGCACTTCGTCGGCGGCGAGGATCGTCATCTCGGCGATATGCTCGGCATCGGGGTCCGGCGTCACGTAGGTGTCGCAGATGAACACCGTGCGGTTGGGCAGCACCAGCGCGTTCATCGCCGCGTAATGATGCACGCCGGCCTGCAGGCCGATCACCTGGTCGACGTAGTGCAGGTGCAGCGCGTGCGTGCCGAAGGTGCCGCACAGCATGCCGTCGGCCTCGCCCTTGTACATCAGCATCGCGCCGATCAGCGTGTTGCGCCGACGCATCTCCACCCGGGCGTACTCGGGCGATACGCCCTTCCTTTCGGTGAGCTTGTGATAGCTCATCCAGTAGTCGCGGTAGCGCGGGTCGAGCTCGGGGTTGACGAGCTGGAACTCGCGCCCCGCGCGCACGCGCAGGCCCAGGCGCTCGATGCGCTGCTCGACGACCGGCGGGCGCCCGATCAGCAGCGGCACGGCGAGGCCCTCGTCCACCACGATCTGCACCGCGCGCAGCACGCGCTCGTCTTCGCCCTCGGCGTAGACCACGCGCTTGGGCGCGGCCTTGGCCGCGGCGAACAGCGGCTTCATGATCAGGCCCGAGTGGTAGACGAACTGCGCGAGCGACTCGCGGTAGGCCGCCATGTCGGCGATCGGGCGCGTCGCCACGCCGGAGTCCATCGCCGCCTGCGCGACCGCCGGCGCAACGCGCGCGATGAGGCGTGGATCGAAGGGCCGCGGGATCAGGTACTCGGGCCCGAAGCTGATCGACTCGATGTTGTAGGCGAGCGCCACCTGCTCGGAGGTTTCGGCTTGCGCGAGCTCGGCGATCGCGCGCACCGCGGCGAGCTCCATCTGCATGTTGATGGTGGTGGCGCCGACATCGAGCGCGCCGCGGAAGATGAACGGGAAGCACAGGACGTTGTTCACCTGGTTCGCGTAATCCGAGCGCCCGGTGGCGATGACGCAGTCGGGCCGCGCCTCCTTGGCCAGCTCGGGCCGGATTTCGGGCTCCGGGTTGGCGAGGGCGAGGATCAGCGGCCGCGCGCCCATTTTCTTCACCATCGCGGGCTTGAGCACGCCGCCCGCCGAGAGGCCGAGGAATACGTCGGCGCCGCCGATCACCTCGTCGAGCGTGCGCGCCTTGGTGTCTTTCGCGTAGCGCTCCTTGTCGGGGTCCATCTCCTCCTTGCGCCCCTGGTACACCACGCCCTTGATGTCGGTCACCGTGATGTTGGCGACCGGCATGCCCATCTGCACCAGCAGGTCGAGGCAGGCGAGCGCCGCAGCGCCGGCGCCCGAGGCCACCAGCTTTACCTGCGCGAGGTCCTTGCCGACCACCTTGAGGCCATTCAGCACTGCGGCGCCGACGGTGATCGCGGTGCCATGCTGGTCGTCGTGGAACACAGGGATCTTCATGCGCGCGCGCAGCTTGCGCTCCACGATGAAGCATTCGGGCGCCTTGATGTCCTCCAGGTTGATGCCGCCGAAGGTCGGCTCGAGGCTGGCGATGATCGCCACGAGCTTCTCCGGGTCGCGCTCGTTCACCTCGATGTCGAAGCAGTCGATGCCGGCGAACTTCTTGAACAGCACCGCCTTGCCTTCCATGACGGGCTTCGCGGCGAGCGGCCCGATGGCCCCCAGGCCGAGCACGGCGGTGCCGTTGGTGATCACCGCAATCAGGTTGGCGCGCGAGGTGAGCTGCATCGCCTGCGCCGGGTCGCGCACGATCTCCTCGCACGCGGCGGCGACACCGGGCGAGTAGGCGAGCCCGAGGTCGCGCTGGTTGGTGAGCTGCTTGGTGGCGTGGACCGAGATCTTCCCGGGGCGCGGCAGGCGGTGGTACTCGAGTGCGTTCTGCTTGAGCTGCTCGTCCACCGCCGACTCCCCAACTTCTCTCGATTCCGGGGAAAAATTATAGCAACCCGGCCCCTGCGGCGGCCACGCTCAGCGCCCACAAGCCACCGGCGGCGATGACCAGTCCGACGACGGTGAACTGCGTGCTTGCCTCATGCGGGACGCCGAGCAGCGGATGCGCGCCGGCATCGACGAGGTAGAGCGAGTGGATCAGGCCGATGAGCGCAACGAGCTCGAGATACGGCAGCGCCGCGAGCGCGGAGGCAAATGCGAGCGGCGTCGCGCCATAGGCCGCGAGCTTGAACGCGCCGCCAAAGCGGGCGCCGCGCGCGTACAGCCGCGCAGCGAGCCAGAATGCACCAGCGGCGAGCGGCAGGCCGAGCGCGAATGCGGCGCCGGCACGCCAGCCCGCGCCGGGGGAGCCGGCGGCAAGCGCCGGCACCGCCGCCAGCACGAGCGCCAGCACCAGCGCGTGCGCGAGCACAGCCGCAGCGCCGCGCTCGGCGGCGACGCGCGGCCACTCCGCCTGCGGCGTGCAGGCGATCCGTATAATCCGCCGCACCAGTGCACGCGTCCGCGACTCCATCCGCACGCATTCTAGCCGCGCGCCGCGCGGCGGAGATCGAGCCCTTCCAGGTGATGGAGGTGCTCGCGCGCGCGCAGGCGCTCGAGGCGGCGGGCCGGCGCGTGCTGCACATGGAGATCGGCGAGCCGGACTTCACCGCGCCCGAGAGCGTGGTCGAGGCCGGCGTGCGCGCGCTGCGCAGCGGGCTGACCGCCTACACCGCGACGCTCGGGCTGCCGGCGCTGCGCGAGGCGATCGCCGCGTTCTACGCGCTGCGCTTCGGCCGGGCGCCCGATCCGGCGCGCGTCGTCGTCACCACGGGCGCTTCCGGCGGCCTGCTGCTCGCGCTCGCGGCCTACGTGGACCCGGGCGACGAGTTCCTCGTGCCCGATCCTGGTTATCCGGGCTACCGGCATTTCGTGCGCGCTTTCGAGGGCGTCGCGCGCGCGCTACCGGTGTCGGCGCGCACCGCCTACCAGCCGACCCTGGACATGGTGCGCGCCGCCTGGGGACCGCGCACCAAGGGCCTGGTGCTCGGCACGCCATCGAATCCAACCGGCACGCTCACACCGCGCGCGGAGCTCGAGCACATCGCGGCCTTCGTGGCAGAGCACGGCGGCGTGCTGATCGTCGACGAGATCTACCAGGGGCTGGTGTACGGCGAGCCGCCCTCCAGCGCGCTCGGCCTGCCGGGCGAGGTGGTGCTGGTGAACAGCTTCTCCAAGTATTTCTGCATGACCGGCTGGCGCCTGGGTTGGCTGGTGCTGCCCGCCGCGCGAGTGCGCGACGTCGAGAAGCTCTCGCAGCATTTCACCATCTGCGCGCCCAGCGCCGCGCAGCACGCGGCGCTGGCCGCCTTCGAGCCGGCCACGCTGCAGGTGCTGGAGGAGCGGCGGCGGGAGTTCGAGCGCCGCAGGGACTTCCTGGTGCCGGCCCTGGCGCGCGCCGGCCTCGAGATTCCGGCGCGCCCCTCGGGGGCCTTCTACGTGTACGCCGACTGCGCATCGTTCAGCGGCGACGCCAAACGCTTCGCGCTCGAGATGCTGGAGGAGGCCGGGGTGGCCGCGACGCCGGGACTGGACTTCGGCGCCAATGACACGCAGCACTGCCTGCGCCTGGCGTATACCCGCAGCCTCGCCGACCTCGAGGAGGCTGCCGCGCGCATCGCGCGCTTCTGCGCCCGCCGGCGCTAGGTGCCGACCTCGTTGCGGGCGCGCAGGCGCACCTGCTGCAGGCGTGCCTTCTCCGCGAGCACCTTGCCGGAGTATTGCGAGGTGGGCTCGTCGAGGGCGCCGGCGTACATCTGCAGCGCGGCTTCGATCTCGCCCAGGCGTCGCAGGTACTCGCGCAGGATCCGCGTGCCGACCAGTATGTTCACCTCGGGATCGAGCAGCGCGAGCTCGCCGCCATGGTCGGCGAGCTTCTCGGGATGGTATTTGGGGATGACCTGCATCAGGCCCTTGGCGCCCATGGAGCTCTCGGCGACCGGGTTGTAGCGTGATTCGATGGCCATCACGGCGAGGATCAGCATCGGGTCGAGCGAAAACTCGCGTCCCGCCTGGTAAGCGGTGGCGACAAAGCCAGCGGCCGCCGCTTCCGATACGCGGTAGCGCCGGGCGATGAACTCGGTCACCGCCCGTTGCTCGCGCTCGTGCGGGGTGGCGGCGGCGCCCTGGATGGGGCCGGTCGCGGTCACGATGCTGACGGAGTCGTCGGCGCGGGCCGCGGCCGAGATGTGCTGCAGGATCGTCTCGTGCGGCACCGGCAGTACCACCGCCACGACGGCGGCGAGCCCGATCAGGGCCAGCAGGCTGCGCACCAGGGAAAACATCCGGCTCAAGTTGGCGATTGCTTGCATCTTGGTCCTCCTAGCTGCTGACCATTTCTCCTGCCTCGCCACCCCCAGCCCCGGTCCGCTTGCCAGCTCGATCCCGGGGTAGGGAAAACTCGGCAGTGCTTGTTCGCCGACCCTGTTCAGGGTGTGCTTTGGAAGCAAGTTTTGCTGCAGTGCAACGGAGCCAATGATAGGACATTTTTCACAGTCCTGTCAATGTGTTCTAACACTTAATCAATAACTTATGCTGCAGTGCATAAGCCACTGGCCCAGAACGCGAACCGCGCTGCCAGGAGAGGCGCGTCACGGTAGAATGAAGGCCTGCTTCCTGCCGCTGCGGGCATTGCCGCGGCGCACAGGGGAAGCCTCGCGGACCGACCTTAGCCTTTCAGTTCACGCCCGAACGACCAAGGCGGTCCGCAGAGCTTCGAGGGCCTGGCGGGGGACTTGCGTCCCCCGCCACATTCCCGCTCGGACCCCGGTTACGGCCGGGACCCGGTTGGAAACGGCCAAGCGGCCGCCGGATTCAGCGCAGGTGCAGCGCTGGACATCGCGGCGGTAGACGGCGGGACTGCTGGTACCGCCATCATCGCTCCCGCAGAGCTGGCCTTAGGTTTAACGGGCTTTGCCTTTTTCTTAGCGGCTTTTTTCTTGCGGCCCGCTGCCTTCTTCTTGGACGATTTCTTTGAAGCTTTCTTCTTCTTTGATGCTTTCTTCTTCTTCTTTTTCTTTCCGCCTTTTTTCGCTTTTTTCTTCGCCATGACTAGCTCCTTACGGTAGTTGGACAAAAGAAGCCCGGCCATCCCTGGCCGGACTATTCAACCGCGCCCGGGAATCGCTCCCCGGCCGCGGGTTGAATTCTTCGCAACAGCCCATCAACGCGCACCCCGCGCCGCCACGTCCTGGTACAGGATATCCGGGTCGAGCCGGATGCCCCCTTCCCAGGTGACCGTGGCGGTCTCCGGGTCCACGCTCACCTTCTCGAACTCGCGCACGTCGCGCCACAGCTTGAACGCGCCGATCTCGAGCAGGTTGCCCAGGAACACGCTGCCTTCCAGTCCATCATCGAATCTTAACCAAAGCTTGTAGTCTTCTTCCACTTTACACGCAGTCACTCGATGGTGCATCACGTTGCTCCTCTCAGTCCCAGCTCAGCGCGCCGCCGGTCTGGTACTCGATGACGCGGGTTTCGAAGAAGTTGCGCTCCTTCTTCAGGTCGATCATCTCGCTCATCCACGGGAACGGATTGCTGGCCCCGGCGTACATGACGTCCAGGCCGATCTGCTGGCAGCGGCGGTTGGCGATGTAGCGCAGGTATTCCTTGAACATCGGCGCGTTCAGCCCCAGCACGCCGCGCGGCATGGTGTCCTCGGCGTAGCGGTATTCGAGCTCGACCGCCTTGCGGAACAGCTCCTGCAGCTCCTCGCGGAACTGCGGCGTCCACAGGTGCGGATTCTCCAGCTTGATCTGGTTGACGAGGTCGATGCCGAAGTTGCAGTGCATCGACTCGTCGCGCAGGATGTACATGTACTGCTCGGCGGCGCCGGTCATCTTGTTCTGGCGGCCCAGCGACAGGATCTGCGCGAAGCCGACGTAGAAGAACAGGCCCTCCATCAGGCAGGAGAACACCACCAGGCTCTTGAGCAGGTCCTGGTCCGACTGCGGCGTGCCGGTCTTGAAGGACGGGTCGGTGAGCGTGTCGATGAACGGCACCAGGAACTCGTCCTTGTCGCGGATCGAGGCGATCTCGTTGTAGGCGTTGAACACCTCGCCCTCGTCGAGGTTCAGGCTCTCGACGATGTACTGGTAGGCGTGGGTGTGGATCGCCTCCTCGAAGGCCTGGCGCAGCAGGTACTGGCGGCATTCCGGCGCCGTGATGTGGCGGTAGGTGCCGAGCACGATGTTGTTCGCCGCCAGCGAGTCGGCCGTGACGAAGAAGCCGAGGTTGCGCGTGACGATGCGCCGCTCGTCGGCCGTGAGCCCGTTCGGGTCCTTCCACAGGGCGATGTCGCGGCTCATGTTGATTTCCTGCGGCATCCAGTGGTTGGCGCAGGCGGCGATGTACTTCTCCCAGGCCCACTTGTACTTGAACGGCACCAGCTGGTTGACGTCGGCCTTGGAATTGATGACCTGCTTGTCCTCCACCGTGATGCGGCGGAAAGCGTTGCCGGCGGCAAAACGCTCCTCGGCCGCGGCGGCCGGGGGCACGAACCCGGCTTGCCCGGGGAGCGCCAGGCCGGCGATCGCCTTCAGCTTGCCTTCTTCCTCGAAGCTGAGCATTACTGGCAGGCCTCGCACTCTGGGTTGTCGATGGCGCAGAACTTCGCCTCTTCGCCGGCGCCCGCCTCCGGGGCTGCCCCCGCGCTGACCGCGTTCAGCTGCCCGGCCTTGGAGGTGGACTTCTCGGCATGCGTGGCGCCGAGCGAGCGCAGGTAGTAGGTGGTCTTCAGGCCGCGGATCCAGGCGAGCTTGTAGGTCTCGTCGAGCTTCTTGCCCGAGGCGCCCGCCATGTAGATGTTGAGCGACTGGGACTGGTCGATCCACTTCTGCCGCCGCGCCCCCGCCTCGACCAGCCACTTGGGCTCCACTTCGAAAGCGGTCGCATAGAGCTTGCGCAGCTCCGCCGGCGCCCGGTCCACGCGCGCCAGGTTGCCGTCGAAGTACTTGAGGTCGGCGATCATCACCTCGTCCCACAGGCCCGTGCGCTTCAGGTCGGCGACCAGGTACTCGTTGGTCACGGTGAACTCGCCCGACAGGTTCGACTTGACGTAGAGGTTCTGGTAGGTCGGCTCGATCGAGGCGGACACGCCGACGATGTTGGCGATCGTCGCCGTGGGCGCGATGGCCAGGCAATTCGAGTTGCGCATGCCGTGCTGCCTGATGCGCGCGCGCAGCGGCTCCCAGTCGATGCTCGAGGAACGGTCCACCTCGACGTAGCCGCCGCGCTCGGCGGCCAGCAGATCGAGCGAGTCCTGCGGCAGGATGCCGCGGTCCCACAGCGAGCCCTTGAACGAGGAGTAGCGGCCGCGCTCCTCGGCGAGCTCGGTGGAAGCCCAGTACGCGCAGTAGGCGACCATCTCCATCGAGCGGTCGGCGAACTGCATCGCCTCGGCCGAGGCGTAGGGCACGCGCAGCAGGTGCAGGCAGTCCTGGAAACCCATGATGCCCAGGCCCACCGGGCGGTGGCGCAGGTTGGAGTTCTTCGCCTTGTCCACCGCGTAATAGTTGATGTCGATGACGTTGTCCAGCATGCGCATCGCGGTGCGCACCGTGCGCTGCAGCTTCTCGAAATCGAGCCCCTGCGGCGTCATGTGCGCCACCAGGTTGACCGAGCCCAGGTTGCAGACCGCGATCTCGTCGGCCGAAGTGTTGAGCGTGATCTCGGTGCACAGGTTCGAGCTGTGCACCACACCCACGTGCTGCTGCGGGCTGCGCAGGTTGCACGGGTCCTTGAACGTGATCCAGGGATGCCCGGTCTCGAAGAGCATGCTGAGCATCTTGCGCCACAGCTGCACCGCGGGAATCTTCCGGTGGAGCTTCAGTTCGCCGCGCGCCGCCTTGTCCTCGTAGCGCGCGTAGGCTTCCTCGAACGCCTTGCCGACCTTGTCGTGCAGCTCGGGCACGTCCGACGGGCTGAACAGCGTCCAGTCGGCGTTCTCCATCACGCGCTTCATGAACAGGTCGGGAATCCAGTTCGCCGTGTTCATGTCGTGCGTGCGCCGGCGATCGTCGCCGGTGTTCTTGCGCAGCTCGAGGAACTCCTCGATGTCCAGGTGCCAGGTCTCCAGGTAGGAGCACACCGCGCCTTTCCTCTTGCCGCCCTGGTTCACCGCCACCGCGGTATCGTTGACCACTTTCAGGAACGGCACCACGCCCTGCGACTTGCCGTTGGTGCCCTTGATGTGCGAGCCGAGCGCGCGCACCGGCGTCCAGTCGTTGCCCAGGCCCCCGGCGTACTTGGCGAGCAGCGCGTTTTCCTTGATGGCGTCGTAGATGCCGGTCAGGTCGTCGGCCACCGTCGTCAGGTAGCACGAGGACAGCTGCGAGCGCTGGGTGCCCGAGTTGAACAGGGTCGGCGTCGAGCTCATGAAGTCGAACGTCGAGAGCACGTCGTAGAACTCGATGGCGCGCGCCTCGCGATCCTTCTCGCGCAGCGCGAGACCCATCGCCACGCGCATGAAGAAGGCCTGCGGCAGCTCGATCCGGCGCCCGCGCACGTGCAGGAAGTAGCGATCGTAGAGCGTCTGCAGGCCCAGGTAGCCGAACTTGAGGTCGCGCTCGGCCTTCAGGGCGCGTCCGATGCGCGCCAGGTCGAACCGGGCGAGCTCGGGGTCGAGCAGTTCCGCCTCGATGCCGCGGCGGATGAACTCCGAGAAGTACGCCGCGTAGCGCGTCTGCATCGCCGCCTGGCTGGCTTCCTCGCCCAGCACCTCCAGGCGAATGGTGTTGAGCAGCAGCCGCGCCGTGACGTAACTGTAGGCCGGATCCTTCTCGATCTGCGCGCGCGCGGCGAGGATCGCCGACTTGCGCACTTCCTCCATCGGCACGCCGTCGTACAGATCGCGCAGCGTGGCTTCGAGGATGCCGCCCGCGTCGGCGGCGCCCTCCAGGCCCTCGCAGGCCGACTCGAGCAGGCGCTTGAGCCCATCCAGGTCGAGCGCGCGGCGCGCGCCGTTGTCCACCACGTGCAGCACCGCCTGCGCCGCCTCGCGCTCGCGCGCGGTCTTCTCCGCCGCGCGCGCGCGCGTGCGCTCCTCGCGATACAGCACATAGGCCCGGGCGACGTCGTGCTCGCCCGAGCGCATCAGCGCCAGTTCGACCTGGTCCTGAATGTCCTCGATGTGGAAGGTGCCGCCCTGCGGCTGGCGGCGCTGGAGCGCGCCGACCACCAGGCCGGTGAGCTGCGCCACGCGCTCGCGGATGCGCGCGGAGGCCGCGCCCTGGCTGCCGTTGACCGCGAGGTAGGCCTTGGTCATGGCCACGGAGATCTTCGCCGGCTCGAAGCCGACGACCGCGCCGTTGCGCCGGATGACCTTGTATTCGCTCCAGCTCGATTGCACCGCGCCACTCGCGTCGGCAACGTTGGCACTCCTCACCGGGCTCGTTGCGACGCTTTCCTGCGCGATCTGCATGTCCTGTCTCCCTTGCTCGCCCTCTGCGGGGCACCCCGTCCTGGCCCGGCCGTCCGCCGCAAGGTTGCGGTTTCGTGACGACCTGCACTAAAACCACAATATCTAGTGCTGACCTACTGATTGTTCACTAGTTCTAGTGGCCGCAATTTACCACGGCCGAATTAATTTGCAAGCACGAAAATGCGCCGGCGCGGATTGCGCAGCGCAGCGAACCTACTAATGGTGGGGCTCGGCCCTCGGCAGGGCCCCAGTAATAGTAATCGGAGCGAAGTCGCGCGCTAGGCGCGCGCGAGACCGGCGAGACAGCGCGCCCAGGCGAAGTGCGCGCCCGGATCGCGCTTGCGCCCGGGCGCCACATCGCTGTGCGCCGCGCAGGCACGCAGCGGCAGGCGCGCCGCCAGCGCGCGCACCAGGCGGCCGAGGCACCGGTACTGTGCATCGCTGAAGCGCGTCCGGTCCGTGCCTTCCAGCTCGATGCCGACCGAGAAGTCGTTGCAGCGCTCGGCGCCGCGCCAGCGGGAAACGCCCGCGTGCCACGCGCGCTTGGCGAGCGGCACGAACTGCACGAGCGCGCCGTTGCGCCGCACCAGGAAGTGCGCGGAGACGCGCAGGTGCGCTATTTCACGAAAGTACGGATGCGCCTGCGGATCGAGCCGGTTGGTAAACAGTCGCTCGATCGCGTCGCCGCCGTAGCGTCCGGGCGGCAGGCTGATCGAGTGCAGCACCAGCAATGAGATGCGGCTGCCGGCAGGCCGCACGTCGCAGTTGGGCGAAGCGACGTACCGCGCCCCCGCCACCCTGCCATCAGGACCGATTCTCATCCGTGATGCCGAGCCGCTGCATGCGGTAGCGCAACGTGCGGAAGGTGACGCCGAGGAGCTTGGCCGCCGCGGTGCGGTTGAAATTGGTGCGCGCCAGCGCCTCGAGGATCGCCTCGCGCTCGACGCGGTCGAGGTATTCGGGCAGCGGCACGTCGAGCGCGCCCTCCGCCGCGCGCGCCTCCGGCTCATCGGTGCTCGCGGGCGGCCGCAACCGCAGGTCGTCGGGGCCGATCTCGGCCTCGGCTGCGAGCGCCATCGCCCGCTCCAGGATGTTCTCCAGCTCGCGGATGTTGCCGGGAAAGTCGTAGCGCATCAGCTCCTCGAGCGCGGCGGCCGACAGCCGCGCGCTCGGGGCGCCGGGCTGGCGTGCAGTGCGCGCCAGGATGCTCTGGGCAATGACCGGGATGTCCTCGCGGCACTCGCGCAAGGGCGGCATGCGCAGCTCGATCACGTTCAGCCGGTAGAACAGGTCCTGGCGGAACTTGCCGGCCTCGACCTGGCGCGCGAGGTCCTGGTGCGTGGCGCTGATGATGCGCACGTCCACCGGGTCCTCCTGGGTGGCGCCGACCTTGCGCACGCGCTTTTCCTGGATGGCGCGCAAGAGCTTCACCTGCATCAGCAGCGGCAGGTCCGCGACCTCGTCCAGGAACAGGGTGCCGCCGTTCGCCGCCTGGAAGAAGCCGTCGCGGTCCTGCTCCGCGCCGGTAAAGGCGCCCTTCTTGTAGCCGAAGAACTCGCTTTCCATCAGCGTTTCCGGAATCGCGCCGCAGTTCACCGGCACGAACGGCCGCTCGCGGCGCGCGCCCTGGGCGTGAATCAGCCGCGCCGCCAGCTCCTTGCCGCTACCCGATTCCCCGGAGATGTACACCGGCGCCTGCGTGCGGGCGAGCTTGCCGATCAGCTCGCGCACCTGCACCAGCGGCGCACTGTCGCCAAGCAGCGGCAGATCGCGCGCCGGCTCGCCCGCCGGCTCGGGCAGCGACAGCGCGGATTTGACCAGCGCGCGCAACTGCTCCAGCCCGACCGGCTTGGACACGTAGTCGAAGGCGCCGGCCTTGAGTGCCGCCACGGCGTTCTCGGCGCTGCCGTAGGCGGTGATCACCGCCACCGGCAGGTCGATGCCCAGGCCCGCGATGTGGCGCACGAGGTCCAGGCCGTCGCCATCAGGCAGCCGCATGTCGGTCAGGCACAGGTCGAAGCGCCCCTTTTGCAGCGCCTCGCGGCCCTCGGCAAGGCTGCCCGCACCGACGACGTGCAGTCCCATCTTGGCGAGCGTCAGCTCGAGGAGCTCGCGGATGTCGGGCTCGTCGTCGACCACCAGCACCTGGCGATCGCGCGGCGGCGGCCGGCGTTCTGCGCGCTTCATGCGGCGACCCCGCCGCGGCAGACGATGCGGAAATGCCCGCCGCCCGAGCCGGCGACGTACTCCAGCAGCGCGCCGTTGGCCGCGCTCAGCTCGCGAGCGAGGTACAGGCCCAGTCCGGTTCCCTTGCTGTCGGTGGTGAAGAACGGCTCAAACAGCTGTCCCTGAATGGCGTGCGGCACGCCCGGGCCGTTGTCGATGACGTTTAATTCTACTTGATCGCCGAAGGCGCGCGCCGCGATGCGCACGGCGCGCGGCTCCTCGCGCGCATAGCGCACCGCGTTGCGCAGCAGGTTCCACATCACCTGGCGCAGGTGGTCGCGGTCGAACTCGGCCCAGATGCCGCGCGCCGGCTCGAGCGCTACGCGCCCGTCGGGCAGCGACTCGTTGGCGGCGAATTCCTCGAGGAAGGCGGCCAGCCAGGTGTCCAGCGGGATACGATCGGCCGCGACGCGGTCGCGCCGGTTGAGCTGCAGCACGTCGGCCACCAGCTGCTCCAGGCGCCGCGTGTTGTCGTGAATGATACGCGTGAGCCGCTCGCGGTCCTGGACGCGCCGTTCCTCCGCCAGCAGCTCGCCGGCATGACTGATCGCCGACAGCGGGTTGCGGATCTCGTGCGCGATGTTGGCCGTCAGCCGGCCGAGCGCGGCGAGCTTGAGCTGCTGCGCCTGCTCGCGCGAGCGCGTCATGTCCTCCACGAACACCACCGTGAAGCGGTCTTCGGTGCCGGTATCGAGCAGCCGCGCGCGCACTTCCTTGCCGCGCGCCTCGAGGTCCACCGACGACGTGGCCGGCCGGCCGCCCGCCTCGCGCCATGCGCGCCAGCGCGGCTCCAGTCCCGGGAGCACGACCGCGAGCGGCTGCTGGCGCAGCACCTCCATGCCGAGCAGGCGCAGGGCCTGCGGATTATGCTCGACCACGCGCCCCTCCCGGTCCAGCATCAGCACGCCGTCCTGCATGTCGGCGATCACCAGCTGGTTGACGCGCATCTGGTTGGCAAGCGCCCGCCCGCGCTCGCGCGCCAGCCGCTCGTTGGCGGCGAGGCGCTGCGCGAGCCAGCCGGTGGCGCCGGCCGTGGCGAAGTAGCCCATCGACAGCAGGCCCGCCGGCACCACGCTCGTGGAGGGCAGGTCGAGCGCCAGTGCCCAGTAGCTCTCCTCCAGCAGCACCGCGATGGTGGCCAGCGCGGCGTACAGGAAGTTCAGGCGCAGCGGCGCCACCAGCCCGGCGCCGGTCAGCGAGATCAGCAGCATCACGCCCAGGCCGCTGCGCATGCCGCCGCTCGCGTACATCAGGAGCGGTATCGCGACGATGTCGAGCAGCGCGTGCAGCGTGAGATGCAGGTTGAAGCGCTCGCGCACCGCATGCAGGGCGAATTGCAGCGCGATGCCGAGCAGCAGGTAGAGCACGCACACGGTCCGGAAAAGGCCCAGGTCATGCGCCCCGAAGTTGGTCGGATCGTAGGCGAAGTAGGTGGCGCCGAGGAACAGCAGCGCGATGGCGATGCGGTACAGGTTGAAGTACTGCAGCGAAATCCAGAAGGATTCCGGCGGGGCGTCCCCGCGCGCGAACAGCGTCGAGTCTGCCCGCGTGACCATCAGGGGCGGCGCGGACCGAGCCGCGCGTGCTCCTCGCCGCAGTAGTCGCGCCCGTCCGAGGCACGCGCTTCCCCGCGGGGCAGGTGCACCCCGCAATGCGCGCAGCGCACCAGCTCGCCGCCTTGCGGGTCGCGCGGCGGCGCCCCCGGACGGCGCGTCGCGAGCGCGCGGCGCACGAGCCAGACCAGCACCACCACCGCGAGCGCCAGCAGGATCAGCCGTCCCATGGCGCTATTCTAGGAAGTTTGCAAAGACAGGATTGGTCGGGGTGACTGGATTTGAACCAGCGACACCTGCGTCCCGAACGCAGTACTCTACCAGGCTGAGCTACACCCCGAGGTGCGAGAAATGCTAGCTGCGGCGCGTCACCGAGAAGGACGCCAATTCTAGCAAAGAATCCCGGTA
>DASTHP010000020.1:0-8402 GCA_035718125.1 Burkholderiales bacterium
CCCCTCCACCTTCATGAAAAACCATTGGCCGATCAGGTGTATACGATGGATCACCCACGCATCCTAGGAGGTGCGCGGGGCTTGCGACTTGACGTGAGTCAACTGCGCGCGGGCGCGCGGCGCCGGCGGCGCCACTCGACGACGAGGAAGGTGATGCCCCCGAGCATCACGCTCGAGCCGACCAACAGCTCGATGATCACCACGTAGTTCACCCGGTAGCGGCCCGCGGAGGGGTCGTACACGGTGCACAGCAGCTTCACCTGCTCCCACAGGGCCTGCACGCTGTTGTCTGGCACCGGCGCGTTTTGCGCGAGCTGCAGCAGCGGCCCGACGAAGAGCGGCGCGTCGAAGGAGTCGCCGTACACCTGGCGGTAGACGCGCCCGCCCTGGTCGACGATGCTCACCTGCAGCAGGTGATCGAATCCGGCCGCCGTCGCCTCGTACTGAAAACCGAGGTCGGCGACGAGCGCCGGGAGCGTTTTCGGATCCGGCGTGAGGAACAGCCAATTGGGCGAGTCGACGTTGTTCCTGCGCGCGAAGTCCTTCATCGCCTGCGGCGAATCGAAGGGCAGGTTGAAGCCGATGGTGGCGACGCGGAAGGTGCCGGGCCCGATCGCGCGCTCGGCGTCCTTCACCGCGCCCTTGAGGAATTGCGTGGTGGCGGGGCAGACCTGCATGCAGCCGGTGTAAACGAAGTTCACCACCAGCGGCTTGCCGCGCAGCTCCGAGAGCCGCACGGTCCTGCCCGCGCTGTCGAGCAGCGCATAGTCGCCGAGCTGCCGGCCGATCGCGGCCTGGCTTTCCTTGAGCGCCGCCTTCTCGTCGAAGGCCTGCGCCGCGAAGGCGGCTAGAAGAAGGAGCGCGCTAGCTGAGAGCCGCATCAAGCATCGCTCCCGCGAGCACCGCGCCCAGCTGCAGGAGCGAGGCGAGGAACGCCGCGCGTGCGGTCTCGCGGCCGGGCTGGCGCACCAGGGCCACGCATTTGTGGAGGAAGAAGGCCCCGCCGGCAGCGGCGGCCGCGAGATAGGTCCATCCCAGGCCGAAGGCCGCCGGAACGAGGGAAGCGGCCACCAGCAGCACCGCGCCGATGAAGATGGCACGAGCGGCACGGGCATCGCCGACCACCACCGGCAGCATCGGCACGCCCGCGGCGGCGTAGTCGGCGCGGCAGGCGATCGCCAGGCTCCAGAAATGCGGCGGCGTCCAGAGGAACAGCACCACCGCGAGCGCGAGCGCCTCGGGCCCCGGTACCGGCGACACGGCGGCCGCGCCGGCGAGCACCGCGAAACTTCCGGCCAGCCCGCCGATCACGATGTTCCACCAGGTGCGGCGCTTGAGCCACACCGTGTAGACGACGCCGTAAGTGAAGGCGCCGAGGAACACGTAGACCGCCGCCGGCACGTTGGCCGCGATCGCCGCCGAAAGGCAGGCGGCCGCGATCATCGCGCCGATCACCCAGAGCCAGAATGGCCCGTGCTGCAACGTACCGGTGACGAACGGCCGGCCGCGCGTGCGCGCCATGCGCGCGTCCAGGTCCCGCTCGACGTACTGGTTGAACGCTCCCGCGGCGGCCGAAGCCACCAGCACCGCGAGCACCAGCACCACGGCCTGCCAGACCCCAGGCGCGGCCCCGCGCTCCACCGCCAAGCCCGCAGCGGCGGCGAACGCGATCGCGACGCCGATGCGGAGCTTGAAGAGGTTGAGGACTTGTCTCACGCCTGCCTCACTTGAGCGGCCAGATGGTCGACAGGTACTTCCAGTTGATGAAGTAGTACAGGATGAACGAGATCAGGAACACCATCGCCAGGGCGAAGGTGCCCGGGGCGACCATGCCGCCCGCGCCGATGTTGCCGTGCCCGGTGAGCGTCGCCGCCACCGGCTGCATCGCCGGCGCGACGCCGTCCTTGGCGCGCACGTGCTTGAACTCCGGCGTGGTGATCTTCTCGCCCAGGAACACCGAGTACACCGTGATCAGCAGGTACATGCCGCCGCCGACGATGGCGATCAGGCCCGTGATGCCCGCGAGCGCCATCATCAGCCAGGCCGCCCCCGGGAACTCGTGCGGGAAGGCGTTGCCGGCGAAGCTGATGTCCCAGTGCCGGCGCGGCACGCCGAGCGTGCCCGCGCCCATCAGGAACAGCGACACCGCGCTCATGCCCAGGCCGAACACGTAGGGCTGCCACTTCGCCATCCCCGCGAAGGCCAGCTTGCGCCGGAACAGCACCGGGATGAGGAAGTAGGTGAGGCCCATGAAGGCGAGCGTGGTGCCCACCACCACCGTGGCGTGGAAATGCCCCGGCACGTAGATGGTGTTGTGGATGATGAGGTTGAGCTGCTCGGTGCCCATCATCACGCCCGAGATGCCGCCCAGGAAGCCGAAGCCGATGAGCGAGATGAACATCGAGGAGAACACCGGGTTGCCCCAGGGCGCCTTCCTGAGCCACTCGAACAGGCCCTGGTTGAAGCCCTTCTGGCGCTGCGCCACTTCGATCGCGCCCGGCACCGTGAGGCCGTGCACCATCGAGGCGAGCACCGCGAGGTACATCGCGTAGCTGGTGTTGAAGATCTTCCAGTTCGAGGTGAGGCCCGGGTCGGCGAGCAGGTGGTGCGCGCTCGCCAGCTGCAGGAACAGGATGTAGAGCAGGAACGCGGTGCGGCTCACCTTCTCGGACAGCGGCTTGGCGCCGAACACGATCGCGGCGACCGCGTACCACACGGCGACGTGCGCGCTCACGTTGATCTGCTGCGAGGAGTGGCCGAACGCCCACCAGATGGTGCGGTACATGAGCGAGTCGATGTGGTCCACCAGGCCCACCGACCACAGGAATGTCGGGATCAGGATGATCGCGCCCGCGGCGATGGTGAAGACAGCGATGATGCCCGCGGTGATGGCGCCGAAGGTCACGAGCGGCACCGAGCCCTGGTAGGTGCGCTCCGCCTTCGCCACCACGAGGGTGCCGAAGAACACGAAGCAGGCGATCAGCGCCCCGACCGCGAACAGGATCAGCCCGAGGTAGAAGGTCGGATGTGCGCCCATCGGCGCGTACGAGGTGAACATCACGCTCGAATCGCCGCGGAACACCGAGTAGTTGTTGACGATCGCGCCGAGCACCATCAGCCAGAACGCCGCCCAGGCCATCATCGGTGTCGCAATTCGCGCCTTGAGCAGCGTGGAGCCCGCGAAGTACAGCACCGCGATCTCGAAGAAGATGATCCAGAACACGAGCATGTTGAGCCCGTGCGCCGTGAGCACCTGGTAGAAGAGGTCCGGCGGCAGCAGGTGCACCGCCTGCCAGCGGGTGAGCACCACGCCGATGGCGAGGATGCCGCCGATCAGCAGCGACACCACCGCGGCGACGGCGTTCCAGCGCATCAGCTTCTCGGCGGGCTCATGGAACACCAGCCCCGAGGCGGGGCAGGTGCGGAACATGCGGTTGACGGCCATGGCGTGTTTCTCCTGTCCCTTACTTCACGTACAGGCGGCTGGCCATCGTGTGATGGTTGATGCCGCAGTACTCGTTGCAGATGATCGCGAAGGTGCCCGGGGCGGTCGGGGTGACCGTCAGCACGTGCTCGTAGCCGGGGTGCACCTGGATGTTGATGTTCTCGGGCTGCAGCGAGAAGCCGTGCAGCCAGTCCATCGACATGAGATGAATCCGGTAGGACTTGCCTGCCTCCAGTTCCAGCATCGGGTACCAGCTCCAGAGCCGCGCCACCAGGTACACGTCGGACCCGGCCGGCGGCTTCACCACCGGCACCTTCAGGTTCTCCGGCCCCTCCTCGCGCACCTTGTACTTGGCGACCATCTCGTCGGTCTTCTTCATGAAGTCTTCGGGCTTGGACCGGTAGGCCTCGTTGGCGAGGTTCTGCTGGCCGTAGATGTGCCAGAACGGCATCATGAAGAACATGATCAGGCACCAGATCAGCGCCACCACGATCCAGATCAGCTCGACGCGGTCGAGCGGTTGCTTCCACCAGACGCGTTCGGGCGGCGGCAGGATTGCGCTCATTGCATTCCCCTATTTGGCGATCGGCAGGGACACGATTTCCATCACGCCCCAGACGATGTACAGCACGGTGGGCATGGCGATGCCCAGGAAAAGCAGCAGGAACGGGTTGTCGAGCAGCTGCTGCATTACGGGTACGGGTTCCTCGAGCACGTCGTCGTCGATGCGTTCGGTGGCCATGTCGACCTCTTGGTTGGTTGGCGACCCGGGGAGTTAAGCAGGCGGCAAGGGGGGCCGATTTGATGTCAATCAAGCTTTTTGCGCCGACCCGGGGCAAACTCGCGGCGCCATGACCCGATCCGACCGCCGCGCCGTCGCCGCCTGGCTTTTGTTGTGCGCTGCAATGGTGTTTGCCATCGTCGTGGTCGGGGGCATTACCCGCCTGACGCGCTCGGGCCTGTCGATCGTCGAGTGGCAGCCGCTGATCGGCGTCCTGCCGCCGCTCTCGGAGGCGCACTGGCAGGAGTTGTTCGCCAAGTACCGCGAGACCCCCGAGTACAAGCTCGTCAACCTCGGCATGGACCTCGAGGGCTTCAAGCGCATCTTCTGGTGGGAGTACATCCACCGCGTGCTCGCGCGCCTGATCGGCCTCGTGTTCCTCGTGCCGCTGCTCGTCTTTCACGCAAGGCGCATGCTCGAGCGCGCCCTCGCCTGGAAGCTCTGGGGGGTCTTTGCGCTGGGCGCGGCGCAGGGCGCCATGGGCTGGCTGATGGTCAAGTCGGGCCTGGTCGACGATCCGAAGGTGAGCCCGGTGCGCCTGAGCATCCACCTCGGGCTCGCGCTCGCGATCTTTTCGGCCGAGGTGTGGATCGCGCTGGGACTCCTTCAGCCGCGCGCCGTTCGCGCGGGGCGTCTCGCATCGGCCCTGCCATGGGTGATCTTCCTCATGGCGCTCTCCGGCGGCATGGTGGCGGGCCTGCGCGCGGGCTCGGCCTACCAGACCTTCCCGCTCATGAACGGCCACCTCGTGCCGCCCGAGATCCTGGTGCTGGAGCCCTGGTGGCGGAACTTCCTCTACAACATGGCCACCGTGCAGTTCGTGCACCGGGGCTTTTTCTGGCTGCTCGCGGTGCTCGTGCCGCTCGCCTGGTGGCTGCAGCGCGGCGGACTGACCGGGCACGCGCTGCTCGGGGCGTTCGTCCTGCAGGCGACGCTCGGCATCGCCACGCTGCTCGCGGGCGTGCCGGTGGGGCTTGGCACCGCGCACCAGGGCGGCGCAGTGCTGCTGCTCGGGGCGGCGATCTGGAACCTGCATGCGCGCAGCCGTGCCTGAGCGCCCCCGCGGCGCAGCGCTCGAGGCACGCATCGCCAAGGCCGCCTGGGCGGGGCTGATGCTCGTCCTGACGGTCATCGTATTCAGCGTGGCGATCCGGCTCGGCGCGGACAGCGCGAACCCCGGCCTGATGCTCGCCCTGCGCGGGGTGCACCGTATCTCGGCCTCTGCCGAAGTGCTCGCCGCGATCGCGCTCGTGTGGTTCGCATGGCGGCGCTCGCTCCTGGTCGCTGCGCTGACGATATTCCTTTCGATCCTCGGTATCCTCGCCGGCCAGAACCCGCCGCCCCTGGCGGCGCTGGGCAACCTGCTCGGCGGGCTCGCGCTCGCAGCCGCATTCGCCTGGGCGCTCGGACGCGCGCACGGCCGTGCACCGCAAGACCGGACCCGGCTCGGCCACACGGTGGCGGGACTGTTCGTGGTGCAGTGCGCGCTCGGCGCGTGGCTCTCGCTCTTCGCCGAGGAGCTCTGGTCGCTTGCGCTCCTCGCGCACGCGGCGATCGGCCTCGCGCTCGCGGCCGGGGCCGCCTGGCTCGCGCTGCGCCTGGCACGCGCACGCCAGCGCTTTGCGCTGCTCGGTGTCGCGCTCGCTGCTCCCGCGGCAGGCGCCGCTTCGGCGCTCTTCGGCCAGCCGCTTGCCGCCTCGATCGCGCACGCCGCAGCCGCGGCGTTCCTTGTCGCTGCGGCGGCCTACGCGCACGCCCGCTTGGCTTGACCCCGCAGCAGCGCCTTACTTGACCCACATCAAGGGAGGGCGTGCCGCGCGGCGCGATGGTGCCGCCATGAAGCACGACGCTCAGGCGTTGATCGATGCCGCGCTGCGCGCGGCGCGCGCCGGCGACTGGGCGACCTACCGCCTGCGCTTTGCCGAGCTGCGCGCCGGCTGCGCCCCGCTCATCGAGGCGCACGAGGACCTGCGCCAGGAGTTCGAGACGCTTGGGGCTGCCGCCCCGCAGTACGACCCGGAGGGCTGCGTGGCGGCCTTCGAGTCGCTCGCCGGGCTGTTGCGTACCCGCTACGCGGCCGAGCTGCGCGCGGTGCATGCCAAGCCGCCGGCGCCTCTCGACCTGCGCGGGCTGCAGCCGCCGGAGCCGATCGTGCGCATCTTCGAGGCGCTGGAGCGTTCCCCGGGCGAGCCGGTGCGCGCCATCCTGCCGCACGAGCCCGTGCCCCTGTACGCGCTGCTGCGCGAGCGCGGCTATTCCTATAGCGGCATGCAACGCGCTGATGGCGGCTACGAGCTGCTCATCGAGCGAAGTTAGGCTGGATTTAACCTGGATCAAAGTAGGGCTTTGCGCTTCGGCGCAGGCTGGCGCACGAGTCACAAAGCCCCTATCCCCCATGACTGGCACAGGAGAAGTTCGATGACACGCGCGATGAAGCGGATGATCGGCAGCGCGCTCGCGGTAGCCGCGCTGCCGCTGGCGATCGCCTCGGCGTTCGGGCAGGCGCCCGAGATGAACAAGGAAGAAAAGGAATCGGCGAAGAAGATCTACTTCGAGCGCTGCGCCGGCTGCCACGGCGTGCTGCGCAAGGGCGCCACCGGCAAGAACCTCGAGCCGCATTGGAGCCGCAAGACCGCGGACGGCACGCTGCAGGAAGGCGGCACGCTCAAGCTCGGCACCGGCCGCCTGGAGAAGATCATCGCGCTCGGTACCGAAGGCGGCATGGTCAACTTCGACGACATCCTCTCCAAGGAAGAGATCAACCTGATGGCGCGCTACATCCAGCACATGCCGGATGTGCCGCCCGAGTTCGGCATGAAGGACATGAACGAGAGCTGGAAGCTCATCGTGCCCGTGGCCGACCGGCCGAAGAAGCCGATGAACAACTTCAACCTGAAGAACATGTTCTCGGTGACCCTGCGCGACACGGGCGAGGTGGCGCTGATCGACGGCGACACCAAGGAGATCCGCTCCATCGTCAAGACGGGCTACGCGGTGCACATCTCGCGCCTGTCCAAGTCGGGCCGCTACGTGTACGTCATCGGCCGCGACGGGCGGCTCTCGCTCATCGACCTGTGGATGGAGAAGCCCGCGGTGGTGGCCGAGATCAAGGTGGGCTCGGACGCGCGCTCGGTGGACACCTCCAAGTTCAAGGGCTACGAGGACAAGTACGCGATCGCCGGCTCCTACTGGCCGCCGCAGTACGTGATCATGGAGGGCGCGACCCTGAAGCCCCTCAAGCTCGTCTCGACCCGCGGCATCACCGTGGACGGCGAGTACCACCCCGAGCCGCGCGTGGCCTCGATCGTCTCCTCCGAGATCAAGCCCGAGTGGGTGGTGAACATCAAGGAGACCGGCCAGATCAAGCTGGTGGACTACTCCGACATCAAGAACCTGAAGGAAACCACCATCGAGTCCGCCAAGTTCCTGCACGACGGCGGCTGGGACGCCTCCAAGCGCTACTTCCTGGTGGCGGCGAACGCCTCGCACAAGATCGCGGCGGTGGACACCAAGACCGGCAAGCTCGCGGCGCTGATCGACACCAAGAAGATCCCGCACCCCGGGCGCGGCGCCAATTTCATGCATCCCAAGTTCGGGCCGGTGTGGGCCACGGGGCACCTGGGCGACGCGGTGGTCACGCTGATCTCCACGCCCTCGGAGAAGAAGGAGAACGCCAAGTACAAGGGCAACAACTGGAAGGTGGTGCAGGAGCTGCCGATGCCGGGCGCGGGCAATCTCTTCGTCAAGACGCACCCGAAGTCGCGCAACCTGTGGGCCGACGCGCCGCAGAACCCCGAGCGCGAGATCGCCGAGTCGGTGTACGTCTTCGACATGAAGGACCTCTCGAAGGCGCCGCGGCAGGTGAACGTCGCCAAGGACTCGGGCCTGCCCGAGAGCAAGGCGATCCGCCGCGCGGTGCACCCCGAGTACGACCAGTCCGGCACCGAGGTGTGGATCTCGCTCTGGGGCGGCAAGACCAACCAGTCGGCGATCGTCGTCTACGACGACAAGACGCTCAAGGTGAAGAAGGTCATCACCGATCCGAAGATGATCACGCCGACGGGCAAGTTCAACACCTACAACACGCAGCACGACATTTATTGATCAGCTGCAAGCGTCGGCGCGGACTACCCGCCGCCCGACGCGCATCCCCCGGCCGGAGGCGACCCCTCCGGC
>DASTHP010000021.1:0-10519 GCA_035718125.1 Burkholderiales bacterium
ACGCAGGACTGCGCGTAGTCGCGATGCGTGAGCGGAATGCCCGCGTAGGACGCGGCGCCCGCCGCGGCGGTCACGCCCGGCACCACCTCGAAGCCGATACCCTGCGCAGCCAGCGCCTCGATCTCCTCGCCGCCGCGCCCGAAGATGAACGGGTCGCCGCCCTTCAGGCGCACCACGCGCTTGCCCTCGCGCGCGAGGCGCACCATGAGCGCGTTGATCTCGTCCTGGCCGAGGGCGTGCCGGTCCTTTTCCTTGCCCACGTAGATGCGCTCGGCGTCGCGGCGCGCGAGGTCCACGAGCGCCGGCGCCACCAGGTGGTCGTAGAGCACCACGTTCGCTCGCTGCATCACGCGCAATGCGCGCAGCGTGAGCAGCTCCGGGTTGCCGGGCCCGGCGCCTACGAGGCTCACGAATCCCGTCACCGGGGCAGCGGCGGCATCCCCGGCAAGGCTTTCCTCCAGCCGCTTCGCGGCGGCCGCGTCGGCCCCCGAGAACACGAGGTCCGCGACCGGCCCGTCCACCACCTCTTCCCAGTAGCGCCTGCGCGCCTCCGGCTCGGGAAAGCGGCGCTTGGAGGCGGCGCGAAAGCGCGCGGCGAGCGCCGCGAGCCGCCCGAAGGCGTGCGGCACCGCCATCTCGATGAGCATGCGCAGCTTGCGCGCGATGACGGGCGAGGCGCCCGCGGTCGAGATCGCGATCTGCACGGGCGGCCGGTCCAGGACCGAGGGCATGATGAAGGAGGAGCGCGCCGGGTCGTCGGCGACGTTCACGGGCGTCCGCAGCGCGCGCGCCGCTACCGCCACCGCCTCGTTCACCGCCACGTCGTCGGTCGCCGCGATCGCGATCTCCGCGCCTACGAGGTCCCCCGCCTGGAAACGCCGCGGCTCGTGGCGCACGGCCCCCAGCATCGTCAGCTCGGCGAGCCGCGGGCAGAGCTCGGGGGCGACGACCGTCACGCGTACCCCGGAACGCAGGAGGGTCTCCGCCTTCAGTGCGGCCACCGGCCCGCCACCCACCACCACGCCGGGCTTGCCCTTGAGGTCGAGGAAAGCGGCGAAATAGGCGCGATCCGCCGCCGGGACAATGCTCATGGCATTGACTTTATTGACCTTGCGGCTCACTGCCTTTGATCTAGGTTAAGTGCGGCGCGGCGCGCTGCGGCACCCTTGGGCCATGCGTCGATTGGCCGCCCTGCTGGCCCTCGCGGCAGCCTCGGCGGCCGCAGCGGATGATCCTGCCCCCGCGCGCCGGGCGGAGCTGCTGCACCTGGTCAAGCAGGACTGCGGCTCCTGCCACGGCCTCACGATGAAAGGCGGCCTCGGGCCCTCGCTCGAGCCCGCCACGCTCGCGGACAAGGACGCCGAGCAGATGCAGTTCGTCATCCTGCACGGCCGGCGCGGCACCGCGATGCCACCCTGGAGCACGTTTCTCTCGGAGGCCGAGGCGCGCTGGGTGGTGCAGCAACTCAGGAAGGGACTGCCCCGGTGAGGCACCTGGCGATGAATCCGATGCGTTGGCTCGTGGTTACCGCCCTCGCGCTCGGCCTTGCCGCCTGCGCGACGCCGGAACCGCGCGGTACGGGGGACCTGGGCCTCGTCGTGGAGCGTGCCGCGGGCCGGGTCCTGCTCATCGAGACGAGCGGCCGCACCGCGCTCGGGCGCGTGGAGGGCCTGGGCGACCTCTCGCACGCCGCCGCGGTGTTCTCGCGCGATGGCCGCTATGCGTTCGTGTTCGGGCGCGACGGCGGCCTGACCAAGGTGGACCTGCTGCGCGCGCAGATCGACAAGCGCGTGATCCAGGCCGGCAACTCCATCGGCGGGGCCATCTCGCAGGATGGGCGCATCGTCGCGGTCGCCAACTACACGCCGGGCGGCATCCGGCTTTTCGATGCGCGCACGCTCGAGCCGCTCGCCGAAGTGCCGACCGGCTCGAAAGTGGTCGGCATCGCCGACGCGCCCGGCAACCGCTTCGTCTTCAGCCTGTTCGAGGCGGGCGAGATCTGGATCGTGGACGCCTCCGACCCGCGCCGACCGCTCGTGAAGAAGATCCCCGGCATCGGCAAGCAGCCCTACGACGGCTTCATCACGCCCAGCGGCCGGCACTACATCGCGGGCCTTTTCGGCGAGGACGGCCTTGCGCTCGTGGACATGTGGAATCCCGAGGCGGGCGCGCGCCGCATCCTCGGCGGCTATGGCCGGGGCCAGGAGCCGCTGCCGGTCTACAAGATGCCGCACTTGCGCGGCTGGGCGGTCGCCGGCCGCTACATCTTCCTGCCGGCGATCGGTCGGCACGAGGTGCTGGTGCTCGACAGCGTCACCTGGACGGAAGCCGGACGCATCGCGGTGCACGGCCAGCCCGTGTTCGCGATCGCGCAGCCGGGCGCGCGCCAGGTGTGGGTGAACTTCGCCTTTCCGAACAACGGCGTGGTGCAGGTGATCGACGTCGCGGCGATGAAGGTGGTGAAGGAACTCAAGCCGGGGCGCGCGGTGCTGCACATGGAGTTCACGCCGCGCGGCGAGCAGGCGTGGATCTCCTCGCGCGACGACGGCCGCGTGGTGGTGTACGACGGCGCGAGCTTCGCGGAGCTCGCGCGCCTGGCCGCCGAAAGCCCGAGCGGCATCTTCCTCACCGCGCGCGGCGCGATGACCGGCTTCTAGGAACGCATCGCGATGCTCGACGCGGCAAGCTATCGCCTCCTCAACGCCTGGCAGCGCGGCTTTCCGCTGGTGCCGCGGCCCTTCGCCACGATCGCCAGGGACTGCGGGCTGGACGAGGAAGACGTGATCCAGCGCTTCGGGCAGCTCAGGAGCCGCGGCCTGATCGACCGCATCGGCCCGGTGTTCCGGCCCAACACTGCCGGCGCGAGCACGCTCGCGGCGATGGCGGTGCCGGATGAGCGCCTGGACGCAGTCGCCGCGCAGGTGAGCGCGCACGCGGGCGTGAACCACAACTACGAGCGCGAGAACCGCATCAACCTGTGGTTCGTCGCCGTCGCGCCCTCGGAAGCGGCGTTGCACTCGACGCTTTCCCGCATCGAGCACGAGACCGGGCTGCCGGTGCTGCGCCTGCCGCTCGTCGAGGAATTCCACATCGACCTGGGCTTCGACCTCGAGGACCACTCGGTGCCGCGCGCGCAGCCGCAGGGCCCGGTCGCGCCGCTCGGCGAGGAGGAACGGCAGCTCGCGGCACGGCTCGCCCCCGGCCTGCCGTTCGACCCCCGGCCGTTCGCCGCCTTCGACCTGCCCGAGGCGGAACTGATCGGCACGTTGCAGCGCTGGCTCGACAACGGCGTCGTGCGTCGCATCGGCGCCATCGTGCGCCACCGGCGCCTGGGCTACGCGGCGAACGCCATGGTGGTCTGGGACGTGCCGGACGCCGACACGGCCGCTGCGGGCCGGCGCCTTGCCGCCGATCCGGCGGTGACGCTGTGCTACCAGCGCGCGCGCGCCCTGCCCGACTGGCCGTTCAACCTTTACTGCATGGTGCACGGGCGCGAGCGCGCCGGTGTCGCGCAGGCCATCGAGCGCCTCTGCGCGCGCCACGGGCTCGAGCGCTATCCGCGCGAGGTGCTGTTCAGCAAGCGCTGCTTCAGCCAGCGCGCCGCCCGCTATGGATGAGCTGGAGCGCGCCGTCATCAACCGCCTGCAGGGCGGCTTTCCGCTCTGCGCGCGGCCGTTCGCCGCGGCCGCGCGCGAACTGGGCACCGACGAGGCGACCTTGATCGCCAAGCTCGAGGCGATGCTGGACGCGGGCACGCTGACGCGCTTCGGGCCGATGTACGACGCCGAGCGCCTGGGCGGCGCCTTCACGCTGTGCGCGATGAGCGTGCCGGCGGCGGACTTCGAGCGCGTCACGGCCCTGGTCAATGCGCACCCCGAAGTGGCGCACAACTACGAGCGCGCGCACCGCTACAACATGTGGTTCGTGATCGCCGCCGCCGCGCGCGCGCAGATCGCGCCGCTGCTCGCGACGCTCGAGGCGGAGACCGGCTACCCGGTGCTCAACCTGCCGCGCGAGCAGGAGTACTTCATCGAGCTGAGGCTGGTGGCATGAACGCACTGGACGAGGCCATCGTGCGCGCGACGCAGGCCGGGCTGCCGCTCGTGGCCGAGCCCTGGCGCGCGGTGGCGCAGGCCTGCGGCATGCCGGAGTCGCAGCTCTTCGCGCGTATCGAGGCGATGCTGCATGACGGCCGCATCCGGCGCATCGGCGCGGTGCCCAACCATTACGCGCTCGGCTACACCGCCAACGCGATGTCGGTGTGGGACGTGGCGGACGACGCCGTGGATGCGCTCGGCGCGCAGGTGGGCGCCCTTGCCTTCGTCACGCACTGCTACCGGCGGCCGCGCCGGCTGCCCGAATGGCGCTACAACCTCTTTGCCATGGTGCACGGCCGCAGCCGCGCCGACACCGACGCGCATGTGGCGCAGATCCGCGCCTTGCTCGAACCTGCGTTGCGCGCTGCCGACGTGCTCTACAGCACGCGCATCCTGAAGAAGACCGGCATGAGGCTCGCCTGACATGCTGCGCCTGTCGCGCGCCTTTCATCAGCTCCTGGAACCCGCGGCGCCGCGCCACGCGGGTGGGCCCTCCGGGCCGGTGGTGATCTGGAACCTCATCCGCCGCTGCAACCTGACTTGCATGCACTGCTATTCGATCTCGGCCGACATCGACTTCCCGGGCGAGCTCGAGACCGCGGAAGTGCTGCGCGTGATGGAAGACCTCAAGGCCTTCGGCGTGCCGGCGCTCATCCTCTCGGGAGGCGAGCCACTGCTCCGGAAGGACCTCTTCCAGATTGCGGACCGCGCCAAGGCGCTGGGCTTCTACACCGCGCTTTCCACCAACGGCACGCTGATCGACCCGCCGCTCGCCGAGCGCGTGCACAACGCCGGCTTCGACTACGTCGGCATCAGCCTCGACGGCCTGCAGGCGACGCACGACAAGTTCCGCCGCAAGGCGGGCGCGTTCGCCAAGTCGCTCGAGGCGCTGCGCCTGTGCCGCGACATGGGCGTGAAGGTCGGCGTGCGCTTTACCCTCACGCAGGACAACGCCGCCGACCTGCCGGGCCTGCTCGAGCTGGTGGAAGACGAGCGCATCGACCGGTTCTACCTCTCGCACCTCAACTACGCGGGCCGCGGCAACGTCAATCGCAAGCGCGATGCGCACTTTCGCGTCACGCGCGAGGCGCTCGATCTCGTCTTCGCGCGCGCCTGGGACGCGGCGCGCCGCGGCGTGGTGAAGGACTTCGTCACCGGCAATAACGACGCCGATGGCGTGTACCTGCTGCACTGGGTGCGCCAGCACCTGCCCGAGCTCGACGCCGCGCGCCTGCGCGCCATCCTCGCCGCCTGGGGCGGGAACTCCTCGGGTGTGAACGTCGCCAACATCGACAACCTCGGCAACGTGCACCCGGACACCATGTGGTGGGACTGCACCCTCGGCAACGTGCGCTCGCGGCCGTTCTCGGACATCTGGCGCGACACGCGCCACCCGATCATGGCGGGGCTGAAACTGCGCCCGCGGCAGGTCAAGGGCCGCTGCGCCACCTGCTCGTACTTCGACGTCTGCGGCGGCAACACGCGCGTGCGCGCGATGAAGGTGTCCGGCGATCCCTGGGCGGAAGACCCCGGTTGCTATCTGGAGGACGAGGAAATCGCCGCCCCGGACACGCTTGTCGCGCGAGAGGCTGCCCAATGAGGCGCCTGCCGATGCTTGGCTTCGCGCGAGCCCTCGGGCTCGCCCTCGCGCTCGCGCTCGCGGCCGGCATGGCGCACGCGCAGGCACCCACGGACAAGATCTACCAGCAGAACTGCGCGAGCTGCCACGGCGAGAAGCGCCTGGGCGGCATGGGTCCGGCGCTCCTGCCCGAGAACCTCTCGCGCCTGAAAAGGCCCGAGGCTGCGCGCGTCATCCGTGAGAGCCGCCCGGGCGTGCAGATGCCCGCCTTCAAGGCGCAACTGCGCGAGGAGGACATCGCGGCGCTCGTCGAGATGATCTACACGCCGCTTTCGCCCGCGCCCGCCTGGGGCGAAGCCGAAGTGCGCGCCTCGCGCATCGTGCACCACGACGTTGCCGCGCTGCCCGCGCGGCCGCAGTTCGCCGCCGATCCGATGAACCTGTTCCTCGTCGTCGAGGCGGGCGATCACCACGTGACCGTGCTCGACGGCGACCGCCTGGAGCCGATCCACCGTTTCGCCTCCCGCTTCGCGCTGCACGGCGGTCCCAAGTTCAGCCCGGACGGGCGCTTCGTCTACTT
This sequence comes from Burkholderiales bacterium, assembly GCA_035718125.1. GTDB lineage: Bacteria > Pseudomonadota > Gammaproteobacteria > Burkholderiales > SG8-39 > JAABQT01. The sequence goes on from DASTHP010000021.1 coordinate 6,257, forward strand.
TGCCTCGCGCGACGGCTGGATCTCCAAGTTCGATCTGTGGAACCTGAAAATGGTGGCCGAGACGCGCGCCGGCCTCAACACGCGCAATGCGGCGGTGTCCTCCGACGGCAAGTTCGTGATGGTGGCAAACTACCTGCCGCATACCCTGGCGCTGCTCGACGCGGACCTGCAGCTGGTGAAGATCTTCGAGGTGCGCGACCGCGAGTCCAGGCGCTCCTCGCGCGTCTCCGCGGTGTACGACGCCGGGCCGCGCATGAGCTTCGTCGCCGCGCTGAAGGACGTGCCCGAGGTCTGGGAGATCTCCTACAACCCCAAGGCCGAGGACATCCAGACGGGCCTGATCCACGATTTCCGCTACCGCGAGGGCGCGTTCATCCCCGGCTACCTCAACCCGCGCCGCAGCGTGCTCGCCGACGTGCTCGACGATTTCTTCTTCACCCCGGACTTCAGCGAGCTGATGGGCACCTCGCGCGACGGCAAGCGCGCGCAGGTGGTGCACCTGGACGTGCGCCGCGCCATCGCCTCGGTCGAGCTGCCCGGCATGCCGCACCTGGGCTCGGGCACCACCTGGGAGCGCCAGGGACGGCGCGTGATGGCCACGCCCAACCTGCGCGAGGGCGTGGTGAGCGTGATCGACGTCGCCGACTGGAAGCCGGTCGCGCAGGTGCGTACGCTCGGCGCCGGGTTCTTCCTGCGCAGCCACGAGAACGTGCGTACCGTCTGGGTGGATTCGATGATCGGGCCCAAGGGCCGCGACACGCTGCAGGTGATCGACAAGGAGAGCCTCGAGGTGGTGGCGCAGCTCACCCCGGTGCCGGGCAAGACCCTCGCCCACATCGAGTTCGACCGCTACGGCCGCTACGCGCTCGCCAGCCTCTGGGAGGACGACGGCGCGCTCATCGTCTTCGACGCGAAGACGCTGAAGGAGGTCAAGCGCATCCCGATGCGCAAGCCCGTGGGCAAGTACAACGTGCACAACAAGGTCACGCGCTCGGAGGGCACGAGCCGGTGAGCCGCAAGCCGCTGCAGATCAAGACGCAGGCGTTCCTCGCCAACCTGCCGATGTTCAGCGAGATGAGCGGCGAGGAGCTCGACCGCATTGCCGCCGCCACGCTGCCGATCCACGTGACCAAGGGCGAAGCGGTGTTCCAGTGCGGCGACCCCTGCGCGGGCTTCCACATCGTCGTCTACGGGCAGGTGAAGCTCGGCTTCACGTCGCCGCAGGGCATCGAGAAGGTGGTCGAGATCGTCAGCCCCGGCCAGAGCTTCGGCGAGGCGCTGATGTTCCTCGACAAGCCCTATATCGTGTTCGCGCAGGCCTTGTCCGACGCGATGCTGCTGCACGTCGCCAAGCACGCGGTGCTGGAAGAGCTCTCGCGCGACCCGCAGTTCGCGCGCCGCATGATCTCGGGCCTCGCGCGCCGCCTGCACGGCCTGGTGCGCGACGTCGAGGCCTACACGCTGCGCTCGGGCCAGGAGCGCGTCATTGGCTACCTGCTCGCCGACGTCGCGGACAGCACCGGCAACGGCAAGCCGGTGGAGGTGCACCTCACGCCCGGCAAGAGCGTGATCGCCTCGCGCCTGAACATGACCCCCGAGCACTTCTCGCGCATCCTGCACGACCTCGCCGAGAGCGGCCTCATCGAGATGAACGGCCGCTCGGTGCGCATTCCCGACTTGGAGCGCTTACGCCAAGGCGGGTGAGACAGCGAAAATCGGGGTCAGACCCAACGGCGGGAAAATCTGGGTCTGACCCCGATTTTCTTAGTGCATGCCCGCGCGCGGGACCTCGCCCAGGGGGTCCCAGAGCTCGAGGGTGCGTGCCGGCGCGAGCGTGTCGCGCACGTAGCGCAGCACGTCCGGATCGGTGATGAAGCCGGCGGAGCTGGCGACGCCGAGCAGGCGCTCGGGCTCGAGCGGCCGCGCGATCGCGTAGCCCTGCACGTAGTCGACCCCCGCCAGCGCCAGCGCCTCGACGGTACCGCGGTCCTCCGCCCATTCGGCGATCGTCTGCATGCCGAAGTTGCGCCCCAGCTCGACGATCGCCTCGACGATCGCGAGGTTGGCCGGATGCGCGTTGACGCTGCGGATGAAACTGCCGTCGATCTTCACCACGTCGGCCGGCAGCTCCTTCAGGTAGGAGAACGAGGTGTAGCCGGCGCCGAAGTCGTCCAGCGCGAGCTTGGCGCCGAAGCCGCGCACGCGCTCGATGAAGCGCTTGGTGTTGCCCAGGTCGTGCAGCGCCACGCCCTCGGTGATCTCGATGCACAGGCGCTCGACGGCGCGCGGGCTGTCGCGCAGCATGGCGAAAGCGTCCTGCACGAACTTCTCGTCGTTGAGCGACGCCCCCGACAGGTTCATGGTGACGAAGCGCGTGGTGGCGAGCGCCGCGCGGTGGCGCTCGAGCCACGCCAGCGTGTGGGACAGCACCCAGCGGTCGATCACCGCGGCGCGGCCGTTGTTCTCGGCGGCGGCGATGATCACGCCCGCGGGCGTCACCGAGCCGTCGTCCTCGCGCATGCGCACCAGCACCTCGAAGTTGAGCGAATCGTAGGGTGCGCGCAGCGACATGATCGGCTGCATCATCAGGAACAGGCCCTCGGGCGCGACGCCGGCGCCCAGGCGCTCCACCAGGCGCAGCTCCTGCTCGCGCTCGCGGAATACGCGCGCGCCGCGCTGGTAGACCACCAGGGCGTCCGCGGCGCCCGCCTTGGCAGCGCGGCAGGCGCGGTCCGCGACCGAGATCGCATCCTTCACCAGCAGCGGCCCCGCGACCTCCACCAGGCCGATCGACACGCGCACCTGGAACGCTTTGTCGCCGGTCTGGAACGCGGCGCCGCCGATCGCCTCGACGATGCCGCGGCAGATCGCCGCCGCGGCCTGGATCGGCGTGCCGCGGAACACGATCACGAACTCGTCGCCGCCGATGCGGCCGAGCGCATGCCCGCCGGCCAGCAGCCCCTCGATGCGGCGGCAGGCCTGGCGCAGCACCTCGTCGCCGGCGACGTGGCCGAACAGGTCGTTGATCAGCTTGAAGCGGTCGAGGTCGAGGTAGGCGAGCGCGAGCGGCCGGCCGGCGGCCGCTTCCCGCGTGGCCTGCGCCAGCATCTGCTCCACGCCGCGGCGGTTGAGCACGCCGGTGAGCGGATCGTTCTCGGCGAGGAAGCGCAGCGTTTCGGTGGCCTCGAGCCGCTCGGTGAAGTCCTGCAGCGAGCCCTCGATGCGGTCGCCAGTGAGCGCGGCCTTGACGTGATACCAGCGCGGCGTGCCGTCGGCGCGCGGCAGGCCGCGGATCTCGAGCTCGCCCTCCGAGCGGCGCCGCACCAGGTCCTGCAACCGGTCCCAGGAGCCCTGCTCGAAATGGTCGCGCCAGTAGCGGCGCTCGCCCTGCGCCGGCTGCCCGCCCAGCATCGCCGCGAGCGCCGGGTTGGCGCGCTCGAAGGCGCCGTCGCGCGCCAGCGTGAACAGGCCGATCGGAATCGCCTCGTAGGCGTTCTTCAGCGCCGCCTGCGCCTGCATGCGCTCGACGCGCTCCTGGCGCATCTGCTCGGCGATGGCGAGCGCGCACAGCAGGCTCGAGGACAGCGCCGCGGTGACGTGGTTCACCGCGCCGATCAGCACCTTCACGCCGAGCGAGGCCGCCAGCACCTCGTAGATGCCCGCGAGCAGAACGACGGCAAGCGAGGCGCCGTACCACACGGCCACCGCCGAGCGCGTCACCTTGAGGATGCGCGCGAGGAAGAACACGATGACCGCGATGCCGATGCCGACCGCGACCCACATCACCGGCAGGAACTGCGCGAACGGCAGCGTCAGCGCGGCGGCGAGGATCCCCACGCAGGACCACTGCGCGACATGCAGCAGCCCGGTGCCGCCGACTTTGCGCAGGTCTTCGCGGAACAGGCGCGCGAACAGCGCGTAGGTCAGCACGAAGTAGATGGCGACGGTCAGCTTGCGCGTGAGCAGCATCCAGTCCGCCGGTATGCTGCGCCCCAGCCACTGCGTGTCCCAGCCCGCCGACAGCGCGCCCATGCGCAGGCTGGCGAGCAGCCACACGGCGAGCAGCACGTGCAGCCATTCGCGGTTGATGATGGCCGTGACCAGCACGAACGCCGACAGCACCAGCAGGCCGCCTTCCAGCAGCCCGGCGTTGCGGTGGTACTCCTGCGCCGACGCGGCGAGCTGCCCGGCGGGCCATTGCAGCGCGGAGATCCGGGCGGGCCCCGTGAAGCTGCCGCGGCACAGCAGCGGCGGGCGCACCTC
>DASTHP010000022.1:0-18625 GCA_035718125.1 Burkholderiales bacterium
CATCGGCCGCGGGCTGCCGAGCAGGTCGGCCGAGGCCGCGTCCGCACGGAACTCGCGCTGGCGCGAGAACCAGGCCACGATCATCGAGGCGAGGATGCCGAACACGATCTCGCACACGATCACCGTGATGTAGAAGCCGGGTCCGACGCCGCGCTCGGTGCGGAAGATCGCCTTGTCGACGAAGAAGCCGACCACGCGCGCGAGGAACACGACGAAGGTGTTCACCACGCCCTGGATGAGGGTGAGCGTCACCATGTCGCCGTTGGCGACGTGGCCGATCTCATGGCCGAGCACCGCCTCGACCTCTTCCTTGCTCATGGACTGCATCAGCCCCGTGGAAACGGCGACCAGCGAGGAATTCTTGAACGCGCCGGTAGCGAAGGCATTGGGCGCGCCTTCGTAGATCGCGACTTCCGGCATGCCGATGCCCGCCTTGTCGGCGAGCTTCTTGACCGTGCTCACCAGCCAGAACTCCGTGGTGCCCTCGGAGCCGTCGATGACATGCGCGCCCGTGGACCACTTGGCCGCGGTCTTGGACATCAGCAGCGAGATGAACGAGCCGGCGAAGCCGACCACCGCCGAGAAGACCAGCAGCCCGGTGTAGTCGATGCCCTCGGCCGCCAGCCACTGGTTCAGGCCGAACAGGTTGATGATCACCGACAGCAGCACGATGACCGCCAGGTTGGTGGCGAGGAACAGGACGATGCGTTTCATCTTCTTGCGTTCTCCTTTGCGCGCGAGATGTTAGCCCAAGGTGCGGGCGCGGGACGCGATTTCAAGCCTCCGACAGCCAATCCCGCAAAGAGTTCAGGGCCTTAGGGAGCCTCTGATCTATTCCCGCGTGCGCGACGGTGGCGATTTTCGTGCAGGGCGAGACAGCGGCCGCCGCCGTGTACTTGACGTCCACAAGGCGGCCGATGGCGATGCCATGGACGAAAACTCACCCCGTCCCTCCAGGCGGCGAGGCCGCGAGGCGGAGGTACAAGGCAAAGGCCTCGCCGCCCTCGGGTTGCGGCCGGAAGTCGTAGCGGCGACGCAAACGACATCGCGACGACACGGGCGCCGGCGTTGTTGCGCGACCTTGCGATATCGACATATCGCTGCGGCCGCGCGCCTAGCCGGCGCCGCGTTCCGGCCGCAACGCGCCACCGCGCGAATAGATCAGAGGCTCCCTAGCCGCGGGCGTCCTCGAGCACCATGCGCGCGCCGTTTTCCGCAATGGCGTAGGTCGGCGCGTTGGTGTTGCCGGAAGTGATCCGCGGCATGATCGAGGCATCAATGACGCGTAGCCGCGCCATACCGCGCACGCGCAGGCGCTCGTCCACGACCGCCTGCGCGTCCGGTCCCATCTTGCAGGTGCCGACGGGGTGGAAGATGGTGGTGCCCAGCTCGCCGGCGGCCTTCTCGAGCTCCGCGTCCGACTGGGCCGCGGGCCCCGGCCGGAACTCTTCCGGCCGGTACTTCTGCAGCGCCCTGGCCGCCATGATCCGGCGCGTGAAGCGCATTCCGTCCACCGCGACCTTGCGGTCATCCGCCGTCGACAGATAGTTCAGCTTGATCTCCGGGTACCGGGAGGGGTCGGGCGACTGGATGCGCACCCACCCGCGCGAGGCCGGGCGCAGGTTGCACACGCTGGGCGTGATCGCGGGGAAGGGGTGCAGCGGATCGCCGAACTTGTCCAGCGACAGCGGCTGCACGTGCCATTCGATGTTGGCGGTGGGCTGCGCCGGATCGCTCTTGGCAAATGCCCCGAGCTGCGAGGGCGGCATCGTCAGCGGGCCGGTCTTGAACAGCAGGTACTCCAGGCCCATGGCCGCCTTGCCGAACAGGCTGTTCGCGGCCGCGTTCAGCGTCTTCACGCCGCTCACCTTGTATTGCATGCGGATCTGCAGGTGGTCGTGCAGGTTCTCGCCCACGCCGGGCAGATCGTGAATCACCGGAATGCCGAGGCCTTGCAGGAGGCCGCCCGCCCCGATGCCCGAGAGCTGCAATAGCTGAGGCGAACCGATCGCGCCCGCGGCGAGGATCACTTCGCGCGCGGCCGCGGCAAAGAGCGCCTCGCCGCCCGCGCGGAACTCGACGCCCGCCGCGCGGCGGCCTTCGCAGCGTACGCGCGTGGCATGCACGCCGGTGAGCACGCGCAGGTTGGGCCGGTGCATCGCCGGCCGCAGGAACGCCTTGGTCGCGCTCCAGCGCACGCCGCGCCGCTGGTTCATCTGGAAGTAGGCGCAGCCGCGGTTGTCGCCGGTGTTGAACACCTTGATGGGTGCGATGCCGCACTCCCCGGCCGCAGCCCGCCAGGCATCGAGGATTTCCCAGCGCACGCGCGGGTCCTCGACGCGCACTTCCCCGCCCGCGCCGTAGCTGTCCACCGCGCCGTGCTCGTAGTCCTCCAGCTTCTGGAACAGCGGCAGGATTTCGCTCCAGGACCAGCCCGGATTGCCGAGGGAGGCCCAGTGGTCCCAGTCCTCCTTCTGCCCGCGCATATGGATCATGGCGTTGATCGAGGAGCAGCCGCCCAGCACGCGCCCGCGCGCGTAGTGGATCGAGCGGCCGGCGAGGTGCGCGTCGGGCGCGGTCTTGTAGCACCAGTCGGTGCGCGGGTTGGCGATGGTGTAGAGGTAGCCGACCGGAACGTCGATCCAGAACCAGTCATCCTGGCCGCCGGCCTCCAGCAGCAGCACCGTGACGGACGGATCGGCGGACAGGCGATTGGCGAGCAGGCACCCCGCGCTTCCCGCTCCCACCACTACGTAGTCGGCTACGTATTCGTCCTTAGCCATTTTTGCCGTGCTGCCGCGTCTAAGTTGCAAGTGCGGCGCATGGAGCGCCGGACTCCCTAACCCGACTAAAGGAGATTTACCATGAAACGCATCCTGATCGCTTCGCTGTTCAGCCTGGCCGCCGCCCCCGTGCTCGCGAGCGCCTACAACGACTTCCCCGAGCAGGGCACGCTGGAAGCCAGCCGCGCCGCGTCCGTGACCTCGCTGCCGCAGCCGTCCTTCAACGACCAGGCCGACGTCGACGTCCTCAAGATCAACACCGGCCTCGCGGGCCGCGCCGCGTCGGAAGTCGCCCAGCCCAGCAACACGCTCTGGACCCCGGCGTACTAAGTTTCGCCTAGTAGCTCGACTCGAGGCCACCGGCCGCCAACTCGGCCGGTGGCCTCGTGCTTTTGCGAAAGCCGAACGCGGCGAGCACGTCGTGCACGGCCGGCTGCAGCGCCGGCGGGGTGCGGCTGTACCACTGCTCGAGGTGGTCGCGGAAGCTCGCCGGCATCGGGTCCGCGCCGGCATTGAGGTAGGCAAGCGCGCGCAGGCGCGACTCGCGGCCGAAGATCTCCAGCAGCCGCGTCGTCACGGCCTCGTTGCGCAGGCGCTGGTACGGATCGGCGCGCAGCGCGGCCTCATTGGCCTGCAGCCAGGCGCCGAGGTCGATGCCGAGCGCCGCGCGCCGGTGCGGCTCACCGAGCACCAGGTCCGCGAAGTCCGCAAAGGGCGCCCCCGAATCGTCGGGGACGCGCGCGGCCAGGCGCCGCAGCGCGTACACCGAGAGCATCTCGCACACCGCTTCGTCGAACCACTGATGGCGCGCCGCATAGGGGTCGCGCGCATGCCGGTCATGGTTGGTGAGGATGTGGCCCAGCTCGTGGGCGAACTCGTAGGCGTAGTGCGCCCAGTTGGTGCCGCGCGCGCGCAGCAGCACGTGGTGCTCGCCCCGCGGCGTGCGCTCGAACAGCACCATGGGCACGCGCGCGGTCGGGGACACCAGCACCCGCAACGGCGCACCGGCGGGGAAAAGCCTCTGCAGCTCGCGTGCCGTGTCCTCCAGCACCACCATGACGCGTGCAGGGTCGGCTTCGCCCCAGTCGGCATCCGCCACGCGGATCTCGATGGTGTCGGCAGCCCGCGCCGGCGCAGTGGCGAGGGCAACGGCGGCAAGCGCGGTGCCAAGCAGCTTCACGCGGCCATTTTACGCAATTCGGCGCCGGCCTCCGTGGCAACGGTGCCGAACCAGGGGGCTAGGGAAGCTCTGAACAAGTCCCGCGTGCGCGACGGTGGCGATTTTCGTGCAGGGCGAGACAGCGGTCGCCGCCGTGTGCTCGATGCCCACAAGGCGGCCGATGGCGATGCCATGCATGAAAACTCGACCCCGTCCCTCCAGGCGGCGAGGCCGCGAGGCAAGCGTTCAAGGCAGAGGCCTCGCCGCCCTCCGGGTTGCGGCCGGAAGTCCGCGACGGTTGGCTTGCGATAGCGCGATGACACGGGCGCCGGCGTTGTTGCTCGGCCTTGCGATATCGACATATCGCTGCGGCCTCGCGCCTAGCCGGCGCCGCGTTCCGGCCGCAACGCGCCACCGCGCGACTTGTTCAGAGCTTCCCTAGGGGCGAATCAAGTCGCAGGCGATCGCCATGCGCACCAGCTCCGCGAGCGAGCGCGCCTGCATCTTCTCCATCAGCTTCGCCCGGTGCACCTCGACCGTGCGCGTGGACAGGCCCAGCCGCGTGGCGACGACCTTGTTGGGCCGGCCTTCCGCCACCAGCAGCATCACCTCGCGCTCGCGCGGCGTCAGCGATTCGACGCGCGCCTCGATTTCGGCGCGGCCCGCGCCCTGGCCGTCGCGCGCGCGCGCGAGCGCGCGGTTGACCGCATCGAGCAGCACCTGGTCGTTGAAGGGCTTTTCGATGAAGTCGCTCGCCCCGGCCTTCATCGCCCGCACCGCCATCGCCACGTCGCCATGCCCGGTGATCAGCACTACCGGCAGGTGCGCGTTGCGCGCCTTGAGCGCTTCCTGCAGCTCCAGCCCGCTCATGCCCGGCATGCGCACGTCGCACACCAGGCACTCCGCACCGCCTGGCCGCCAGCTGTCGAGGAACGCTTGCGCGCCGGCATAGGCGCGGCTCTGCAGGCCGACCGAGCGCAGCAGCATGGCGAGCGAGTCGCGGATCGCCGCCTCGTCGTCCACCACGTGCACCAGCGGCTCAGGCGGCGGCATGCTCCAGTTCCTGCGCCGTGGGCAGCACCAGGTGGAACGCGGCGCCCTCGGCCTCGGCGCTCGCCCAGACGCGCCCGCCGTGGGCGTCCGCGATCGAGCGGCTCAGCGGCAGCCCGATGCCGATGCCGTCCGGCTTGGTGGTGTAGAAAGGCTCGAACACCTTGTCCAGCGCGGCGGGCGCGAGCCCCGGCCCGGTGTCGCGCACCGTGAAATGCACGCCGCCGTCCGCGGCGCGCCGCACCGTGAGGTCGACCTCGCGGCGCGGGCCGTCGCCCCCGTCCACCGCTTCGACCGCGTTGCGCACCAGGTTCAGGAGCACCTGCTGGATCTGGATCGAGTCGGCGAGCACCGGGGGTAGCCCGGGCTCCACGTCGCTGCGCAGCTCGACGCCGCTCTGGCGCGCTTCCGCCGCGGCGAGGCGCATGACCTCGGCCGCGAGGTAGGCGGGCTCGACCAGCGCCATCTGGCCTTCCTCGCCGCGCACGAAGCCGCGCATCTTGCGCACGATCTCGCCGGCGCGCTCGGCTTCCGCGGCGACGCGCTGCATGGTCTCCATCGCCTCGCCCGCCTGCGCCTTGCCCGAGCGCAGCAGGCGCAGGCAGGCCGAGGCGTAGTTGGCGATGGCCGTGAGCGGCTGGTTGATCTCGTGCGCGATGGCGCTGGCCATCTCGCCCATCGAAGACACACGCGAGACGTGCGCCAGCTGTTGCAGGTGCTGGCGCGCCTGCTCCTCGGCGCGGCGCCGGTCGGTGATGTCGCGCGCCACCGCCACCACGAACTGCGGGCGCCCGTCGGCGCCGAGCACCGCGCGGCTCTGCACCGCCACCCAGCGCCAGCCGCGCGGCGTGAGCACGCGGTGCTCGTGGCTGGTCAGGTAGGGCGGCGAGAGCATTTCCTTCCACGCGTCGCGCACGCAGCACAGGTCCTCGTCGTGCACGCGCACCGCCTCGGTCAGCATGCGCCCGACGAATTCCGCCTCCGGCTTGCCGTAGAAATCGCGGTGCGAGGGACTCACGTACTGGATGCGCCCGTCGACGCCGATCTTCGCCACCAGGTCGGTCTGGTGGTCCACCAGCAGTCGGTACTTCTCCTCGCTGTCGCGCAGGGCGCGCTGGCTGACGGCGAGCTGCTGGCGGCCGGCGGCGAAGATGAGCGAAGTACCGCCGAGGACCAGCAGGAACAGGTACAGCTCGGCGAGGTTGCTGTACGCGCCGCCAAAGCCGATGTAGGACTCGCCGAAGGGTCCGCGGCCCAATCCGGTGCCGCCGACGGCGACCAGGCCGATGAGAAAGTAGAGCGTCGCGGTCTCGCGCGGGCCGAAGCGCGCCGCGGCCCAGAACAGCACCGGGAACATGGCATACGGCAGCGACGCCACCAGCAGCATGGGCTGCAGCATGCTGGCGAACACGCCAAAGGCGGCGGCGATCCCCGTCCCGTAGAGCAGCGTCGCTTCGGCACGCTGGCGCCAGTCGAGGCCTTCGCCGCGCGGGCGCGCCCAGGCGAGCACGGCCGGCACCAGCAGCAGGATGCCCGCCATCTCGCCGAGCAGCGCGGCCTTGACGAGCGCGTGCGCTGGCAGCGTCAGCGCGTCGTCGCCGAAGCGATGCTCGAGGAATACGCGCCCCGCGTTGAGCAACGGCGACACCGTGGCGCCGATGACGGCGAGCTTCATCATGTCGCGCACGCGCTCCATCGCCGGATCGAAGCCGGCGACGCGCACCAGCAGCCACCAGCTGAGCCAGATCTGGCCCGTGGTGAGCGCGGCGGTGCCGAGCACCATGGCGACGGGCTTGCCCGCCATCAAGCCGCACAGCAGCGTACCCAGCAGCACGCCCGGCAGCGCGCGCGTGCCCAGCAGCAGCATGGCCGCAAGGCCCACGCCGGAGGCGAACCAGACCACCGCCGTCTCCGCGGCATAGCGCAGCAATTGCAGCGCCAGCTCGGAAGCGGCGGCGTAGAGCACGCCCACCAGCAGGGTCGGGAGGACCCACTTCTTCAGCATGGGCGCTACGCTAGCAGCAATCGCGCGGCCGATCATTAGGTAGTACTACCTAGCGCAAATGGTAGCGCTCCGGATTCCCGCCGCGTCCGCAGGCCGCCATCATGGCGCCCATGGTTGAGACCCGCATCCTCCCGCCCCAGGCCGTCGCCGGCGGACGCCGCTACCGCATCGCGGTGTCGCCGGCCGTGCTCACGCCCGAGCTGCTGGCCGAGCTCTCGGGCGGCGAGCGCTTCTGGGGCGAGGCGCAGCTGTTCCTCGCCGATACGCTGTTCGAGGGCTGCTGCCCGACGCCCGCCAACTCGCGCGAGCGCTTTGCCGTGCTCGGCCTGCGCCCCGGCCAGTTGCACGCCGACGTCGCCGACCAGAGCGACCCGGTGCGCGCGGCTGCCGCCTACGAGCAGCAGTTGCGCGCCGCGTTCGCTCTCGGACCGCGCGACGTGCCGCGCTTCGACGCCATCGTGCTGCGCCCGGGTGCGCTCGCCGAGCTGCCCGACGAGACCGGGCGCCTCGCGGTGGTCACTTGGTCGCCGGCCCGGCGCCGGCGCTACGTCACGCTGACACCCGCGGTGATCCACAACGCCGCCCTCGTTTTAGGAGGCTGAACCCATGCCCATTGCCGCATCCGAACTCGAGCAGCACCGCAGCTACCTCACTGCCTACGCCATGCGCCGCGTGGGCGACGCCGGCCTGGCAGAGGACCTGGTGCAGGACACGTTCGTCGCGGCGCTGGGCGCGGGGCAGAATTTTCGCGGCGATTCGAGCCAGCGCACCTGGCTCACCGGAATACTCCGGCACCGCATCGTCGACAGTTACCGCGCGCCCGAGCGCTCGGTCGAAAGCCTGGACGACGGCGACGAGGCCGCCACCGAGCTCGCGGCGCCCGATGGCGACCCGGCAGTCGACTTCGAGCGCGCGCGCCTGCGGGAGGCGCTGCAGCGCCAGCTCTCGCGCCTGCCGCAGCGCGCCGCGCGCGCTTTCGAGCTCGCCGAGCTGGAGGGCCGCGACGCCGTCGAGGTCTCGCGCCTGCTGGGCGTGACGCCGAACAACGTCTGGGGCATGGTGCGGCGCGCGCGCAAGGCGCTGCAGGCCTCCATGGGACCGGCGCTCGCCGTCTAGCGCGCGGGCACGCACCCCGCACGACCTGGAGCCAGGGGCCCCTGCGCTACCATGCGGGGCCATGGGGTTGCGCATCGGCATTGACCTCGGCGGCACGAAGATCGAGCTGCTCGCGCTCGATGCGGGCGGTGCAGAAGTCTTCCGCAAGCGCGTGCCCACGCCGAAGACCGGCTACGAGGCGACGGTGGACGCCGTTGCGGCACTGGTGCGCGAAGCCGAAATCTCAATTGGTGCGCAGGGCACTGTGGGCATCGGCATTCCGGGCGCGCTCTCACGCGCAACCGGCCTCGTCAAGAACGCGAACTCCACCTACCTGATCGGCAAGCCGTTCAAGCAGGACCTCGAGGCACGCCTGGCGCGCGAAGTGCGCGTCATGAACGACGCGAACTGCTTCGCGCTCTCGGAGGCGGTGGACGGGGCGGGCGCGGGCGCGGCGGTGGTGTTCGGCGTCATCCTCGGCACCGGGGTCGGCGGCGGCATCGTGGTGCGCGGGGAAGTCCTGACCGGGCCGAATGCCATCGCCGGCGAGTGGGGGCACAACCCGCTGCCGCTGCCCACGCTGGCGGACCTCCCACTGCCAGTCTGTTACTGCGGTCGCGCGGGCTGCATCGAAGCCTACCTTTCCGGCCCCTCGCTTGCGCGCGACCACGAGAAGACGACCGGCGAAAAGCGCACGCCGGCGCAGATCGTCGCCGCAGGCGGCGAAGCAACCCTGGCGAGGTATGAGGAGCGCCTGGCGCGGGCGCTTGCCTCGGTGATCAACCTGCTCGACCCGGACGTCATCGTCCTGGGCGGCGGCATGTCCAACGTCGAGCGGCTTTACGGCAACGTGCCGCGCCTGTGGACGCGGCAGGTGTTCTCCGACCGCGTCGACACGCGCCTGGTGCGCGCAAGGCACGGGGACTCGAGCGGCGTGCGCGGCGCGGCTTGGCTGTGGGGCGGGCCGCCGCGGGCTTGAGCCTTGCGAACGGCGGCATCGGTTGCCCGCGCCGCGGCATAAGGGGCATCGTCGAAGTAGAATCGGCCCATGAGAATCCTGATTGCCCTCGCGCTTCTCGCAGCCGTCGCCGGTTGTGCAACGACCACCCAGGGCCGCGAGCGCTGCGGCCTGCTGCTCGATACGGCCTGGAAGGAACTCGACCTCGCCAAGGCGCAGGGCTTTTCCGGCACCGTGAGCTACAGCAAGGCGGCAGGGCTGCTCACCCGGGCGAAGACCAACCAGATGGTGGAGGACTACCCGGAGTGCATCGACACGGCGGAGCGGGCACGCTTCTACATCTCGGAGTCGCGCAAGGGGCGCTAGGCTGGCGCCACGCGACTCACCCGCCGGTGCGTTGCTCCCGGCGTCCGGCGCTCAACCATCCGGCCGCCGGCCCTCGCTGATGACGATGCGCGCCGAGCGCTCGAAGGTCCAGTAGGCCCAGGCCCAGTCGATCAGCACCACCAGCCGGTTCCTGAAGCCGATCAGGAAGTAGATGTGCGCGGTGAGCCAGGCGACCCAGGCGAGCCAGCCCCAGATCCGCACGCGCCCGAAGACCGCCACCGCTGCGCTCCTGCCGATGGTGGCCAGCTGCCCGTAGTCGCGGTAGCGGAATGGCCGCGCCGGCTTGCCGGCGAGCGCGGCGAGGATATTGCGCGCCGCGTGGCGGCCCATCTGCTTCGCGGCGGGCGCCACGCCCGGCACCGGCGGCTGGTGCGAGGGCAAGAGCGCAAGATCGCCCACCACCTGCACATCCGGATGCCCGGGAAGTGACAAGTCCGGCTCCACGATGACGCGGCCGGCGCGGTCGAGCGGCGTGCCGAGCGTGGCGCCGATCGGCGTGCCGGCGACGCCCGCGCACCAGATCACGGTATTCGCCTCCAGGCGCTCGCCGCCCATCTGCACGCCGCGCGCGTCGATGCCCGTGACCCGCCGGCCCAGCCACACCGTGACACCAAGGCGCTCGAGCTGCAGTCGGGCGCGCTCGGAGAGCTCGGAGGGGTAGGGCGGCAGCACGCGGTCCATGCCCTCCACCAGCACCACGCGCGCGTTGCGCGGGTCGTAGCGGCGGAACTCGCCTTTCAGGGTGTGGCGCGCGATCTCGGCGAGCATGCCGGCCATCTCCACGCCGGTGGCGCCTGCGCCGATGACGACGAAGGTGAGCCAGGCGGCACGCTTCGCGGGATCGGCTTCCCGCTCGGCGCGCTCGAACGCGAGCAGCACGCGCCGGCGGATGTCGAAGGCGTCCTCCAGGGTCTTCAGCCCCGGCGCATGCGCTGCCCATTCGTCGTGGCCGAAGTAGCTGTCGCGCGCCCCGGTGGCGATGATCAGCCGGTCGTAGGCGAGCGCCTCGCCGTTCTCGAGAATCACCTCGCGCGCAGCAAGGTCAATGCGCTGGGCCTCGCCGTAGAGCACGGTCGTGTTCTTCTGGCCGGCGAGAATGCGCCGGATCGGCTCGGCGACGGCCGGGGCGGCGAGCCCCGCGGTCGCCACCTGGTACAGCAGCGGCTGGAACAGGTGGTGGTTGGTGCGGTCCACGACCGTGATCGCGACCGGCGCCTTGCGCAGCGCGCGCGCCGCGAACAGCCCGCCGAAGCCGCAGCCGAGGATGAGTACGCGAGTCGTCATGGCGCTCCGGTGATGACGGTACAGATTATGAACTTGCGGCTGCGGCCCCCGGGGTCTAGCCTCGCGGTCATGAGACAAGGCTATGGACAGTTCTGCCCCGTCGCGGTGGCCTCCGAGATCTTCGCCGAGCGCTGGACGCCGATCATACTGCGCGAGCTGCTGCTCGGCAGCCGGCGCTTCAACGACATTCACCGCGGCGCCCCGCGCATCTCGCGCGCGCTGCTGGCGCATCGCCTGCGTGAGCTCGAGAAGGCCGACGTCATCGAGAGCGTCGCGCGGGCGGACGGCAACGGCAGGGAATATCGCCTGACTGCCTCCGGCGAGGAGCTGGGCGACCTCGTCGTGCGGCTTGGCGAGTGGGGGCAGCGCTGGACCACGCGCGTGGACCGCAAGCGCCTGGACGCCGTCCTGCTGATGTGGGACATGCGCCGGCGCATCGCGGTCGACCGGCTGCCCGCGCAGCGCACCGTGGTGCGCTTTGATTTCCGCGGCGTGCCCGTCGGGCATCGCCATGCGAAGACCTACTGGATGGTGCTGGAGCGGCCCGAGGTGGATGTGTGCATCAAGGACCCGGGCTTCGAGGTAGACGTCTACGTGGACGCCGACCTGGCGGCGATGACGCGGGTGTGGCTCGGCGACGAGTCGCTCGCGCACACACTGCGCACCGGAACGGTGAAGCTCGGCGGAGACCCGCGCCTCGCGCGCGCGTTTCCGTCCTGGCTGATGCTGAGCACGCTCGCCGCGGTCCCGCGGCCCGGCGAACAATTGCAGAGGAGAGTGGCATGAACGCAGCGGTTCTGAAGCAGGGCGGCGCGCCGGCGAGCGTCGGTGAGTGGCGCGAGCACGTGCAGGCGCTGTCGGCGACATTTGCGGCGCGCATCACGCAGCTGGACGAGCGCGACGAGTTCGTCGCCGAGAATTATGCAGACCTCAAGGCGGGCAGCCTGATCGCCGCCGGCGTGCCGGAGGAGCTCGGCGGCCTCGGGCTCGAGCTCGCGGAGCTGTGCGACATGCTGCGCACGCTCGCGCACGGCTGCTCGAGCACGGCGCTCGCGTTTTCCATGCATACGCACCAGGTGGCGGTCAACGCCTGGCGCTGGCGTCACCAGAAGGCACCGGTCGCGCCCATGCTCGAGCGCGTGGCGCGCGATCGCATCGTCCTGGTCTCGACGGGTGGCGGCGACTGGCTCGAGAGCTCGGGCGAGGCCGTGCCGGCCGAGGGCGGCTTCCGCGTGAACGGGCGCAAGGCGTTCTCCAGCGGCTCGCCCGCCGGGGACGTGCTGTCCACCTCCGCAGTGATCGGCGACGAAGTGATCCACTTCGCGGTGCCGATGTCCGCGAAGGGCCTGCGCGTCGAGCCCACCTGGCGCACGATGGGCATGCGCGCCACTGCCTCTCACGACCTGATCCTCGAGGACGTGTTCGTCCCCGACGCCGCGGTGGCCATGCGCCGGCCGCGCGGCAAGTGGCACCCGCTGTTCCACCTGCTGACCATGATCGCGCTGCCGCTCGTCTATTCGGTGTACCTCGGCGTGGCCGAAGCCGCCCGCGAGCGGGCGCTGGCGCTGGTGCGGCGCCGCCGGTCCGACGGCCACCTGCTGCAGCTAGTCGGCGAGCTGGAGAACCGCCTTGCCGCGGCGCGTGTGGCGCATCGCGCGTGGGTGGCACTTGGCGAGACCGCCCAACCGGGACCGCAAACCACGGCCGAGGCGCTGACCTACCGCACGCTCACCGGCGAAGCGATCCTCGACGCCGTGAGCGCGGCGATGGACGTGGCGGGTGGCGCGGCATTCTTCCGCGCCAACGGCCTGGAGCGGCTGTTCCGCGACGCGCAGGGCGCGCGCTACCACCCGCTGCAGGAGGGCCTGCAGAAGGACTTCACCGCGCGCATCGCACTGGGCGTGGAGGTTTGATCCGGACGCGGTGCCGTATGATCGCCGGGTGGACATCCAGCCCGGCCTGAGCGGCACCGCGCAACTGACAGTCGGCGAAGAGCACACCGCGCCTCGCGTGGGCAGCGGCCGTGTGCACGTGCTCGCCACACCGGTGATGATCAATCTGATCGAGGCGGCGGCGCTGGAAGCGATCGAGCGCCTGCTGCCCGAAGGGCACCAGAGCCTCGGCACCGTGCTCAACGTGCGCCACATTGCCGCTACGCCCGTCGGCATGCGCGTGACTGCACGCGCGGAGGTGGTGGGCGTGGAGGGCAAGACCGTGCGTTTCCGCGTCGAGGCGCGCGACGAGCGCGAGCTGATCGGCGACGGCACGCACGAGCGCGTGGTGGTGAACGTCGCGAAGTTCGACCTGCGCGTCCAGCGCAAGCTCGGAGCCTGAGCAGACGCACGCACCTGCTGCCGCGTTGCGCGGAGCGACTTGTCCGCCCGACGTTGTGCATCGGCTACGGCAAGCGCAGTTGATTGCATTGAGTTAGCGCTGCGCTGGTCGTGCCTGGACGACGCAATGTCGTCGGCATGCGACGAAGCGCATGCTCGAGAGCGTGGCCATTTTCGCGTAAGCCGATGTTATCGCTGGAGTGGCGTGTGCTGGCACGCAGTGTGCGTGAACGCCGTTCGGACCCGCCCATGTGCGGGGAGGGAGGTGGGTCATGCGCAGTCAAAGGACGTTGCTTGCGTTATCCGCGATGGCGCTCGCCGTCGCGGCGCCGTTCGCAATTGAACCAGTCGCGTCCCAGACGCGGCAAGCGGGAGACAGGGAGGCGGACCGTTCGCGCGCCCGCGATCCCGGCGTGCGCGGCGGCAATCCGGGCGCGGGCGGCGCCATCAGCGGCCTGAGCGTCACCGAGCACAAGTTCTTCAAGCTCGGGCTGGAAGACTTCAACGAGGTGGAGGATGTCGCCGACGGCATCGGGCCGCGCATGAACCTGGACAGTTGCGGCGGCTGCCATTCGCAGCCGGCCGTGGGCGGCAGCAGCCCCGCGCTCAACCCGCAGGTGGCGTTCGCGATCAAGGACGGCGGCACCGACCGCGTGCCTTCCTTCATTCGCGCCGACGGACCGGTTCGCGAGGCGCGTTTCGTGCGCAACCCCGACGGCACGCCGGACGGCGGCGTGCATGCGCTGTTCACCATCACTGGACGCCCCGGCGCCGGCGGCTGCAACCTCGCGCAGCCGGACTTCGAGCGCGAGGTGGCGAACCGCAACGTGATCTTCCGCATCCCGACGCCGTTGTTCGGCGCCGGCCTGATCGAGCAGATCCCGGATGCCGAGATCCTCGCCAACCGCGACGCGCAGTCTGCGCGCAAGCGCGACTTCGGCATCCGCGGCCGCGCAAACTTCCGCGTTGCCGGCCGTGCCAACGCCGGCCAGTCGCACCGCAATGGCAATGACGGCACCATTGCCCGTTTTGGCTGGAAAGCGCAAAACGTCTCGCTGTTGCTGTTCTCGGGCGAGGCCTACAACGTGGAGATGGGCATCACCAGCGAGCTCTTCCAGGTCGAGCGGGATGAGACCGCAGCCTGCCAGTTCGCTACCGTGCCCAACGATACGCAGAATTTCGAGGCGGCCGACGCGCTCACGGGCACGACGGCGATCCAGAATTTCGCCAATTTCCAGCGCCTCCTCGCGCCGCCCGAGCCCTCGGCGGACACGCCGGGCGGCCAGGCGTCCATCGGTCGCGGGCGCGCGCTGTTCACCAGCACGGGCTGCGCGCTATGCCACACGCCGACGCTACGTACTGGCAACACGGCGGTGGTTGCGCTGCGCAACCAAACGGTGAACCTCTACTCCGACCTGCTGGTGCACGACATGGGCGACGGGCTTGCGGACGGCGTATCGCAGGGCCAGGCGGGACCGCGCGAGTTCCGCAGCGCGCCGCTGTGGGGCCTCGGCCAGCGCGTCTTCTTCCTGCACGACGGGCGTACCTCCGACCTCGTCCAGGCGATCCGTGAGCACCGCAGCAACGGCTCGGCGGCGAACCGCGCCGTGGGCAACTACGACGGGCTGCGCGAGAGCGAGAAGCAGGACCTGCTCAACTTCCTGCGTTCGCTTTGAAAATCGGGGTCAGGGCTGCATTTCGTCTCGCAAGCGAAATGCGGCCCTGACCCCGATTTTCGGCAGATCGCCCTTGGCGATTTGCGAAAGCGAAACCGGGGTCAGACCCCAATCGCCGAAAACCGGGGTCTGACCCCTCACCGCCAGAACCTCGGCGCACAGGTGAAGCGCCGCCACGCGGCGGGCAGGAGCGAGACGAGCTTGCGCTCGCGCGGGCCCGGCGCGCGGCGCGTGCGCTTTCCGCCACGCAGTTCCCGCACCAGGCGGCGCGCGACTTCCATGTCGTTCAGCTCGCCGAGCAGATCCTGCAACCGCTTGAGGCTGCGCACGAGGGGCTCGTTGTCCTGCCCGGGAAACGCGCCGCCCAGGAACTCGCAGGCATAGCGCAACCGGCGCAGGCGCACGCGCAGCGCGTGGCGCTGTCCCGCGTGGTTCCAGTCGATGTCCTTTCCCTGCCGCGTCGACTTGCGGTCCAGCGACTCGAGCACCGCGCGCGCGAATGCGTCCAGGCGGGGCCGGGTGCCTGCCAGCCCGCGCGGCAGCATCCAGAGCTGCGCGGCGCCGATGACGCGCCGCAGCTGCGCATGCGCAGCACGTCGCCGACGGGCAGCCTCGGCGCGCAGCGCCACCGGCAGGCGCGCCACATTCACGTCCCAGTCGCGCGCCGGGCCGCTGGCCCTGGCAATCTTGCGCAACGTGCGCAGCAGCGCGCGCTCTTCCCTGCGCTGCATCGTGCCGCGAAAGACGCGCAGCGCTGCGCGCAGGCGCCGCGTTCCCACGCGCAGCTGGTGAAGGTATTCCGGGTCCCTGCCGGCGAGGCTCCCGGGGATGTTGGCGCGGATCTGCTCGAGCGCCTCGTGCATCACGGCGCGCCGCGCCGCGGCGACTGGCATCGCCGGCGCGAGCGCGACCGGCCGGGCCCGGCGCGGTGCCTCCGCGCGCTGCGGCCCCTCCAAGCGGCGCGGCCCCCTCAGTACGGGCGCATGCCGAACAGCCACGCGTGGAAATAGAGCAGGATGCCGAACAGCGCGAGCCCGATTGCGGGGTTGCGCCAGCCGATCTCGCGCCAGGAAAGGACGTTGCGCCCCTGCGCGATGGCGACGAACGGGAGGTTCGAGGTGCGCGCGGCGAAGCGCCGCCAGTCGTCGCCCAGCTGCTTCGCCTTGCGCGCGTCCTGCAGCGTCGTGCCGGCGGCCGCGAGCAGAAACAGGCCACCGAACAGGATCACCGCTTGCAGCGAGCCGATGGCGAGCAGGTGCGAACCTGCCCACAGCAGGATGGCCCACATCACGGGATGCCGCGTGATGCGCAGGATGCCGCGCGCCGCCTCCGGGTGCTTGAGGGCGCCGGCCTGCCCGGCGAGCGTCGGATTGCGCGCGAGCACCCCGCAGGCGAGCAGCACGAAGGCGAACGGCGTGACCACGACCGGCAGCAGGTGCCATCCGGGCCACAGCGCGAAGAACGTGGCCTGTTTGTAGGCGTAGGTCATCCAGCCGAGCCCGGCGAGCGAAGCGAGCGAAAAGAGCCCGAGGTAAGGGCCTTCGCCCATGAGCCGCACCGCCCACGCGCGCAGCGGGGTGCTCGGCAGGATGTGGATGCCGAGGAACGCCAGGGTGGCGAGGAGGAGGTGGAGGGTGCTATCCAAGGGATCCGCGCGAGCGCTGCACGGATTCTCGGACAAGCAGCGCCGCCGCGTCAAAGCGGACGGCGGTCGTGTCGCCTTCGCGGCAACCGCGTCAGGCGAGGTCGATGATGAAGAGCCGAATGAGGTTTTCCAGCTCGTCGCGCGAGCCCAGCACCTTGCAGCCGACCCGGCTGACCAGCTTGCCGTTGGCGAGGTTCATGCGCGTGACGTGACGCACTTCGAGGTCGACCAGGAATGGCTCGGCCTGGGCGTGCCGGATGCGCGCCTGATCCAGCCGCGTGCCTGCGCACAGCGGGATGGTCGGGTCGGTGATCAGCGCGCCGACGCCGTCGAGGCTGACATCGACCAGCCTGGAGGCGAAGACCTGCAGGCCCATGCGCAGGTCGCAGCGCACCATGGCCTGCTGCGGCACCTGGATGCGGGACAGGTCGCGGCGCTGCTGCATGCCCAGCATGGCCGATGGCAGCCCGCACTGGATGCAGAGCTGGCCCGCGTAGGCCGTATGCCTGGGCCTGTCGCCCGCGAACGCGAACTGCGCGCCGCGGTGATTGCAGCGCAGGACGAGCGAGCGCGCCGCCAGCGCTGCCGCGTTGGCCGGCTTGTGGTCCGAGTAGGCGAGCAGCATGGTGCCGTTCGCCGGCTCGACGCGGACGAGCTTCGAGAGGAGCATCAGCCGCGGGGGCACGCTCGCGGTCACGGTGTCGCCGTCCTCGAGCATCGACTCGAGGAGGCGGCCGATCTCGATTCCCGAACGGACGAGGAGCTGGCCGGTGGTGGCCAGCCGCGAGGCGATATTGGGTGCAGTCAACGTCGCACACAATGCCAGCCCACGCGCAAGGCGCGAAAGGTCATATTGCGCAAGGACGCGGTCGCGCAGTGCGCAGGTGTGACGATGTAGGCAGCGTGCCGCGACGAACCACGGAGCGTCGCGGCAGCCCGACGCCCGTTTCGTTTAGCTCAGTGTCTCAGCGCGAACCAGGCCGCGGTGATCGCCAGCGTGACGAGGGTGACCGGCACGCCGGTGCGCGCGTGGCTGCGCCAGTCCAGCGGGATGCCGCGCCGCCGCGCGGCATCCACCACGATGATGTTGGCGATCGAGCCGACGATGAACAGGTTCCCGGCGAGCGTGCTGACCAGCGCGAGCATCGGCCCGGCAAAGGGTTCCGTCGCCGCGGGCAGCAGCAGCATCACCGCGGGGACATTTGATACGACGTTGGACAGCACCAGCGCTGCGGCGAAGAGCGGGCCGGGCTCGGAGAGCGGCACGCCGGCATCGGCGAGGAGGCTCACGGCCTGCGCGGTGAGTCCGGTCTGCGCGAGCGCGTGGTTCACCACGAACAGGCCGATGAAGAGAATCAACAGTTCCCAGTCCACCAGGCCCAGCATCTTGTTGGAGTGCAGGCGCCGGCTCATCAGCAGCAAGCCGGCGCCGGTGAGCGCCAGCACGTCACGTGGCAGGTCGGTGAGCAGGAACGCGCCGATCAGCGCGCAGGCGACGCTCAGGCCCTTGACGGTCTGCCAGCGGCTGTACACGGCGTAGTCCTGCCGGCGCTCGGGCGGCGGGTCATCGAGCACCGTGCGCCAGCGGCCGCGCGTCTGCCAGGCGATGACGCCCCAGGTCGCCGCGAGCCCCAGCAGCACCGGCACGATCGCCTCGAGGAAGTAGCCGGAGAAGGAGAGCTCGAGCACCTGGCCGATCAGCATGTTCTGCGGATTGCCGATGAGCG
Source organism: Burkholderiales bacterium (assembly GCA_035718125.1). GTDB lineage: Bacteria > Pseudomonadota > Gammaproteobacteria > Burkholderiales > SG8-39 > JAABQT01. Next base: position 18,103 of record DASTHP010000022.1, read on the forward strand.
TCGCCGCCGAGCCGACGTTCGCCGCGCACGCGAGCCCGAGCAGGTAGGGCACGGGATCCAGGCGGCGCGCGAGGCAGGCATCGGCCAGCACCGGCGCGATGGCGAGGCAGATGACGTCGTTGCTGAAGACCGCCGAGAGCACGCCGACCACGCCGATCACCGCGGCGAGCAAGGCCGGCGGCGCAACGCGCAGGTCCGCGATCTGCAGCGTGACGCGCGTGTAGAAGCCGCCCAGGCGCATCTGCGCCGAGATCACCATGAAGGAAAACAGCAGCAGCAGCGTCGGCAGGTGGATCGACTGCGCCGCCTGCTCGGGCGTGAGCACGCCCAGGCCCACGATGGCAATGGCACCCAGCAGCGCCACGCCGGTGCGATCGAGCTGCAGGAACGGCAGCCCGCCGAGGATCATGCCCAGGTACACGACCGCGAACACTGCGACGACGGTCGTGGCCATGAACGGCGGCTAGCCGAGCGCTTTGGAGACGATTTCGGCGACGTCGCGCGACAGGCCCGCCGCCTCGCG
>DASTHP010000023.1:0-7108 GCA_035718125.1 Burkholderiales bacterium
CGGGCGACGTGTTCATCGTGAACGACCCCTACCTCGGCGGCACGCACCTCATGGACGTGCGCTTCGTGAAGCCGTTCTTCTACCGCGGCGCCCTGTGGTGCTGGCTCGCCAACACCGGGCACTGGCCGGACATCGGCGGCATGGTGCCCGGCGGCTTCTCGGCCAACGCCACCGAGGTCGAGCAGGAGGGCTTGCGCCTTCCCCCCGTGAAGCTGTTCAAGAAGGGAGCGATGGATGCCGAGATCCTGTCCATCATCCTGTCGAACATCCGCATCGCGGACCAGAGGATCGGCGACATCAAGGCGCAGGCCGCCGCGCTCACGGTGGGCGAAAAGCGCCTCACGGCCCTGCTCGATCGCTACGGCGCGGCCACCGTGGACGACGCGATCGCCGAGCTGCGCCTGCGCGCCGAGCAGCAGATGCGCGCCAAGATCGCCACCATCCCGCAGGGCACGTATGCCGGGCATGCGATCGTCGATTCCGACGGCGTGGTGAACGAGCCCCTGCACATCCGCGTGACGGTGACGCGCACGCCGGACAACGACCTGCTGTTCGACCTCTCGCAGTCCTCGCCGCCCTGCAAGGGGCCGATGAACTCGGTGATCGCCACCACGCGCAGCTCGGTGTACCTGGCGATCAAGCACATCTTTCCCGACGTGCCGATCAACGCGGGCACGTTCGCGCCGCTGAAGGTCGCCGACCCCGAGGGCACCTTCCTCTACGCGCGCTATCCGCGGCCGGTGTCGGGCTGCGCGGCCGAGGTCAGCCAGCGCATCGCCGAAGCAGTGTTCAACGCACTCACGGCCGCGATCCCGGAGCAGCTGTTCGCTGCGCCCGCGGGCACCTCCGGCAACCTCGCCATCGGCGGCCACGACCCCAGGCGCAATCGCTCCTACGTGATGTATCTGTTCACCGGGGGCGGCTACGGTGGCAGCGCGCACTCCGACGGCATCTCGAACGGCTGCTCGACCATCGGCATCTCGAAGATGCCGCCGATCGAAGTCATGGAGCAGTACTACCCCGTGCTGTTCGAGGAGTTTTCGCTCTACGAGGGCTCGGGCGGGGCGGGCGAGCAGCGCGGAGGATTCGGCGTCAACTACGCGATCCGCATGCGCCGCGGCCCGGCGCGCGCCTCGATGGTGATGGATCACGGGCGTACCGGCCCCCTCGGTGCATTGGGCGGCAGCGAGGGCGGCGTCAACAAGGTTGCCGTCGAGGTGGGCGGCGCAACCTACAAGCCGCCGCATCTTTCGAAGGACCAGGACATCCAGCTGCAGCCGGGCGACTGCATCCGCGTCTCGACCCCGGGGGGCGGCGGCTACGGCGATCCGCGGCGGCGCGACCCGGAGAAAGTGGCCAGCGATGTCGCGCGCGGCTACTACGGCCGCGAGGAAGCCGAGCGGCTCTTCGGCGTGCGCTTCCGGGCGGACGGCAGCGCCTACCGCTGAGCGCCGCTAGCGCTGCGCGATCGCCTTTCTCGCGAAGCGCAGGTCCGCCCAGGCCTTCGCCTTGTCCGGGAGATTGCGCAGCAGGTAGGCGGGGTGATACGTGACGATCAGCGGCACGCCGTGATACTGGTGCACGGTGCCGCGCAGGCTGCCGATGGTGGCGTCGGTGTTGAGCAGCGTCTGCACCGCGAAGCGGCCCATCGCGAGGATCAGCTGCGGGCGGATCAGCTCCACCTGGCGCACGAGGAACGGCGAGCACTTCGCCACTTCCTCCGGCTCCGGGTTGCGGTTGCCCGGCGGCCGGCACTTCAGCACGTTGGCGATGTAGACGTCCTTGCCGCGCGCAAGCCCGATCGCCGCGAGCATGTTGTCGAGAAGCTTGCCCGCCTGGCCCACGAAAGGCTCGCCCAGGCGGTCTTCTTCCGCCCCCGGGGCCTCGCCCACCAGCAGCCATCGCGCCGACTCGTCGCCCACGCCGAACACCGTCTGCGTGCACCCGGCACGCAGGCCGCACGCCGTGCAGTCCTTCACCGCGGCTTTGAGCTCGGGCCACTCCATGCGCGCGATGCGTTCTTCGCGCGAGCCCTCGGCGATACCGGCCCGGCCTGCTCGTGCCTCCGAGCCCTCGAGCCCCTGCGCGGCGCCGCTGTCGGCCGCGGCCGGCGGCTGGGCCGGGGCGCGCAGCTTCCACACCGGAGCGAGCCCCATCTCCGCGAGGACCTCGGACCTGCGGCTCATAGTGCTCGGCTCAGCACCAGGGCATCCTCGCGCCCGCCCTGCGCCGGGTAGTAGCCGCGGCGCACCGCGATGCGCTTGAAGCCGAAGCGCCCGTACAAGGCCTGGCCCGCGGCGTTGCTCGGGCGCACTTCCAGGAAGACGTGGCGCGCACCGAGCTCGCGCGCCAGGCGCATCGCCTCGCGCAGCAGAGCGGCGCCGTGCCCGCGGCGCTGGGCAGTCGCGGCGATGGACAGGTTGAGCAGGTGCGCTTCGCCCGCGGCGGCGAGCAGCACGAAATAACCCAGGAGCTCGCTCCCCTGGCGCCAGGTGCGGCAGCAGTAGCCCGCGCGCAGCGAATCGGCGAAATTGCCCCGCGTCCAGGGATGCGTGTAGATCGCGTTCTCGATCGCGAGCACCGCGTCGAGATCGGCCTCGGCCATCGGCGCGAGCTGCGGTTCGTCCTTGAGGACTGCGCTCATCGGTGCCTGCGCTCCTCCGTCGTCAGCGCGACCTTGTCGCGCAGGTAGCGCGGCGCGGCCTGCGCCGCGTCCACGCCCTCGCCCGCCGCCAGGCGCGGCGCGGCGAGCCGCGCCACCGCCATCGCGCCCGGATGCACTTCAGCATAGACGGCATCCAGCCACGGCAGGCCCCGTTCCGCGAAGCCGCTGCCGCAACCGACCCAGCCCGATCCCGGCGGACGCGGCGCCTTGTCGAGCGCCACGCACTGCGCCGCAACAGTCTCGTGCCAGCCGCCGGCGCGCCGCTCGAGCGCCGAATAATATACCTCGCCCATGCGCGCATCGAGGCAGGCGACGACGCGCGGCGCGCCGCATTCTTCGGCGAGCGCCTCGAGCGTGGGAATGCCGATCACCGGCAGGCCGCGCGCATAGGCGAGGCCTTGCGCGAGGCCGCAGGCGATGCGCAAGCCCGTAAACGCGCCCGGGCCCGCGCCAAAGGCAACCGCCTGGAGGTCCGCCATCTTGAGGCGCGTCTGCGCGAGCAGCCGCTCGAGCATCGGCAGCGCGAGCTCGGCGTGCCGATGGCCGGCGCGCTGCTCGACGCCGGCGAGCTCGCCGTCTACGCACAATGCGAGCGAGCACCACCCGGTCGAAGTCTCGATCGCAGCGAAGCGCATCGGGGGATTCTAGCTATACTTGCGGCCATGACCGAACATCGCATTGCAGTGATCCCCGGCGACGGCATCGGCCGCGAAGTGATGCCCGAAGGCGTGCGCGTCATGGAAGCCGCGGCCGCCCGGCACGGCATCCGTTTCCAGTGGCAGGAGTTCCCCTGGAGCTGCGACTGGTACAAGGCGCACGGCAAGATGTGCCCGGACGAGGCGCCGCAGATCCTGCGGCAGTTCGACGCCATCTACTTCGGCGCCGTGGGCAACCCGGCGATCGTCGCCGACCACATCTCCGCCTGGGGCCTGCTGATCAACTTCCGGCGCTGGTTCGACCTCTACGTCAACCTGCGCCCGGTGCGCCTCTTCGAGGGGCTGCCCTGCCCGCTCGCCGGCCGCAAGCCCGGGGACATCGACTACTACGTGATCCGCGAGAACACCGAGGGCGAGTACGGCAACGTCGGCGGGCGCATGTTCGAAGGTACCGATCGCGAAGTGGTCACGCAGCAGGCGGTGTTCTCGCGCAAGGGCGTCGACCGCATCATGAAGTACGCCTTCGAGCTGGCAAAGACGCGCAAGAAGCACGTCACCTCCTGCACCAAGTCGAACGGCATCTCGATCACCATGCCCTTCTGGGACGAGCGCTTCGCCGCGATGAAGAAGCAGTACCCCGACATCCGCGCCGACCAGTACCACGTCGACGGCCTCTCGATCCAGATGGTGCTCAACCCCGACCGCTTCGACGTGATCGTCGCCTCGAACCTCTTCGGCGACATCCTCTCGGACCTTGGGCCCGCGACCGCCGGCACGATCGGCATCGCGCCTTCGGGCAACATCAACCCGGAAAGAACCGCGCCCTCGATCTTCGAGCCGGTGCACGGCTCGGCGCCCGATATCGCCGGCAAGAAGATTGCCAACCCCATCGGCCAGATCTGGTCCGGCGCGCTGATGCTCGAGCACCTCGGGCACCCGCAGGCAGCGGCAGACGTGGTGCGCGCAATCGAGCGCGTGATCGTCGAAGGCCCGCACACGCCCGACATGAAGGGCAAAGCCTCGACCTCGGAGGTTGGCGCAGCGATCGCCGACGCCCTGCGCAGCGCCTCGCGCAAAGCCGCCTGACTTAGGGAGCAGTCAGGCGGTAAAGCGCTCCACTCGTAGCGTGGTAGTGCACAAGATAAAGCTCGCCGTCCACGTCCTGCCCGAACGACGAGATGCTCAGCCCCGAAGCGGATCCGCCAACGATCTGGGCGGTAGGCGCGGTCTCGATTGAGATGTACCAGATGCGCCCCGTAATGAAGTCGCCAAACACGTACCTGCCGTGCAATCCGCCGATGGCCGTGCCTCGATAGACATATCCGCCCGTCACTGATCTGCCCTCGGAGCGACCGTACTCGGCGACGGGCGGCAACCGGTTCGGTTCCGAGCCGCAAGTCAGGCCAACGGGGAGCGTGCCCTCGAAGCAGCGCCAGCCGTAGTTTCCGCCAGCGACGACGCGGTCGATTTCCTCGCGCGCGCCCTGCCCTACGTCTCCGACCCACAGATCGCCGCGCTGCCGGTCGAAGCTCCAGCGCCAGGGATTGCGAAAACCTGAGGCGTAGATCTCGGGGCAATTCAGAGTTCCCGTGCCGCCGGCACTCGACGTGCCGCAGAGTGGATTGGTACGCGTGAACGCGTTTCCCGCCGGAATTTCGTATGGCAGCGTGCCATTCACATCGATGCGCAACATCTTGCCGAGCAGCGTCATCATGTTTTGCGCATTACCGATAGGACCATGCGAGTTCGCAGCACCTCCGTCATTGCTGCCGCCCCCATCACCCATGCCGATGTACAGAAAGCCGTCTGGTCCGAACGCAATGTTGCCGCCCTTGTGGTTTGTCTCCGTAGCCGGCTGGTTGATCGTCAGGATGATCCGTTCCGATGCCGGATTGACGTTGCCACTCGAATTCAACATGAATTCCGAAACGCGGGATACGCGTCCTGAGGTCTCGTTGGTGTAGGACAGGTACACGCGCGGAGTCCCCGGAAAACCCGGATGGAAAGCCATACCGAGCAGACCCATCTCTCCGGTGCCGTCCACTCGGTCCCTGATGTCCAGGAACACATCCGAGGAAGTGGCCGCCTGATCGTTCGCGAAGACGCGCACCACCCCGCTCTGCTCGACCACGAACCAACGCGAGCCATCGCCTGGCGCCTGCAGCATCGCGACGGGGCTGGCGAAGGTGAGGCCGGCGAATACGCGCTGCACGGCAAGCTCGGAGGGCGGCGGTGCGTCGTCCGATCCGCCGCAGGCGTACAAGGTCAGCGCGCACGCTGCCGCAATGCCCGCGTAGGCCAGTCGCCCGCGCGAACTGCGGTACCATCCCCGGCATTCCTCAAGCAGCTTTTTCATCCATGAAATCCTATCGAATCGCATCCATTCCCGGCGACGGCATCGGCAACGAGGTCATTCCCGCCGGCATCGATGTACTGCAGACACTGGCCGCCAAGGAAGGTTTCCAGCTTGCCTTCGAGCACTTCGACTGGAGCTCCGAGAGATACAAGCGCACGGGCGCCTATATTCCCGAAGGCGGCCTCGAAAAGCTGAAATCCTTCGACGCCATCTTCTTCGGCGCGGTGGGGGCGCCGGACGTGCCCGATCACATCTCGCTCTGGGGCCTGCGCCTGCCGATCTGCCAGGGCTTCGACCAGTACGCCAACGTGCGGCCTTCGCGCGTGCTCCCCGGGGTCACCAGCCCGCTCGCCAACGCCAAGGACATCGACTGGGTGATCATCCGCGAGAACTCGGAAGGCGAGTACTCCGGCTCCGGCGGCCGCGTGCACAAGGGGCTGCCGGAGGAGATCGCCACCGAGACCTCCGTCTTTACGCGCACGGGCGTGGAGCGGATCCATCGCTTCGCCTTCGAGCTGGCGCGCAAGCGCCCGCGCAAGCTGCTCACGCTGGTCACCAAGTCGAACGCCCAGCGCCACGGCATGGTGCTGTGGGACGAGATCTTCTTCGAGGTGGCGAAACGCTACCCGGACGTGAAGACCGACCGCATCCTGGTGGATGCGATGACCACGCGCATGGTGCTCAAGCCCGCGTCGCTCGACACGATCGTCGCCTCCAACCTGCACGCCGACATCCTCTCCGACCTCGCCGCCGCCCTGTCCGGGTCGCTCGGCATCGCGCCGACCGCGAACCTGAACCCGGAGCGCAAGTTCCCCTCGATGTTCGAGCCGATCCACGGCTCGGCCTTCGACATCACGGGCAAAGGCGTGGCGAACCCGATCGCCACCTTCTGGACCGCGGCGATGATGCTCGAGCACCTCGGCGAGCCGAAGGCCGCGGCGCGCCTGATGACCGCCATCGAGCGCACCACCGGCGAACAGGTGTTCACGCCGGACCTGGGCGGCGTGCACGACACGCGCGCGGTGACCAGCGCCGTCAAGCGCGCGCTGTAGCGGCCCGGCCGTGCTGCACGCGGACAGCGCGCGCAACCGGCTCACGGGCATCGGCCTCATCTCGCTCACCTACGTGCTCTTCGCGCTGCTCGACGGCAGCGCGAAGTGGCTGGTGCAGTCCGTCCCGGTGCTGGTGGTGGTGTGGCTGCGCTTTGTCACCCATACGCTGATCGCCTCGGCGCTGCTCTTTCCGATGCGCGGGCGCGCGCTGGTGCGCACCAGGCACCTGCGCTGGCACCTCGTGCGCGGCCTGATGTTCGTCGCCATGACCGGGATGAATTTCTCGGCGCTGCAATACCTGCAGCTCACCGTCACGGCCTCGATCTTCTTCATGGTGCCGATCCTGGTGGCGCTGATGAGCGTGCCGCTCCTGGGCGAG
>DASTHP010000024.1:0-9979 GCA_035718125.1 Burkholderiales bacterium
TGATGGAAGAGGGCGCCTTCAATACCTCGGCGCTGAAGGGCAAGGAGTACGCCGACTGGGTCTCCAAGGAAGAGGCGCGCCACGTGCAGCTGATGAAGGCGGCCGGCTTCATGGCTGGCCAGTAAGCGCGCAGCGGCTCGGACCAGGGGGGAGGGCATGACCGAGGGCCAGGAGGTCCGGGCCGCGTTTCGCCGCAAGAGCGCCGAGCTGGCCGTCGCGGCGCTGTTCCTGCTGTTCGGCGCGATTGTCATCGTCGACAGCGTGCGCCTGGGCTTCGGCTGGCAGGAGATCCACGGGCCGCGGCCGGGCTACTTCCCCTTCTACATCGGCCTGATCATGTGTGTGGCCTCGCTGGTCAACGTGGCGCGCGCGCTGATGGTGCGGGGCGCGGACAACAAGACCTTCGTCGAGGTCGGGCAGTTGAAGATGGTGCTGGCCGTGCTGGTGCCGACCGCCCTCTACGCCTTGCTCGTCACATGGATCGGCATCTACGTCTCCTCGGTGCTGTTCATCGCTTTCTTCATGCGCTGGCTGGGCAAGTACCCGTGGTGGAAGGTGGCGGGCGTGAGCCTGGGGACCGCCGTGGTCCTGTATCTCGTCTTCGAGAAGTGGTTCAAGGTGCCGCTGCCCAAGGGGCCGCTGGAGAACCTGCTGGGGCTGGGCTAGGGCCGGGCCGGAGCTAGGGCATGGACGAGATCCAGTCGCTGCTGCACGGTTTCAACGTCGCGCTCTCGCCGGTCAACATCGGCCTGATGTTCATCGGCGTGATCCTCGGCGTCATCATCGGCGTGCTGCCGGGGCTGGGCGGGGCGAATGGCGTGGCGATCCTGCTGCCGCTCACCTTCGGCATGGCGCAGACGCCGGGCGGAGCGACCTCCGCCATCATCCTGCTGTCCTGCATCTACTGGGGAGCGCTCTTTGGCGGCGCCATCACCTCGATTCTCTTCAACATCCCGGGCGAGCCCTGGTCGGTGGCCACCACCTTCGACGGCTATCCCCTCGCGCAGCAGGGCAAGGCGGGCCAGGCGCTGACCGCGGCCTTCACCTCGTCCTTCGTCGGCGCGTTCCTCGCGGTGGTGATGATCACGTTCCTCTCGCCGCTGGTGGCGCGGTTCGCGCTCGCCTTCGGCCCGCCGGAATTCTTCGCCGTGTACCTGCTCACCTTCTGCGCCTTCGTCGGCACCAGCAAGGAGCCGCCGTTCAAGACGCTCGCCTCGATGATGCTGGGCTTCGCGCTCGCGGCGGTGGGCACCGACACCGTCACCGGCACGCTGCGCCTCACCTTCGGCTCCACGCACCTGCTGACCGGCTTCGACTTCCTGGTGGCGGTGATCGGCCTGTTCGGCATCGGCGAAATATTGCTGACGCTCGAGGAGGGTTTGGCCTTCCGCGGCGCGCAGGCGAAGATCAACGCGCGCGTGGTGCTGGACACCTGGAAGGAACTGCCGCGCTACTGGCTAACCTCGCTGCGCTCGACGCTGGTCGGCTGCTTCATGGGCATCGTACCGGGCGGCGCGACGCCGGCCTCGTTCATGAGCTACGGCGTGGCGCGGCGCTTCTCGCCCGATGGCGACAAGTTCGGCACTGGCAAGATCGAGGGCGTGGTGGCGCCGGAGACCGCGGCGCACGCGGCCGGCACGTCCGCGCTGCTGCCCATGATTACGCTCGGCGTGCCCGGCTCGCCCACGGCGGCGGTGCTGCTGGGCGGCCTCATGATCTGGGGCCTGCAGCCCGGGCCGCTGCTGTTCGTCGAGCAGAAGGACTTCGTGTGGGGCCTGATCGCCTCGATGTACCTGGGCAACATCGCCGGCCTGATCGTAGTGCTGACCTGCGTGCCCCTGTTTGCCGCGATCCTGCGCGTGCCGTTCTCGGTGATCGCGCCGATCATCATCGTGATCTGCGCGATCGGCTCGTTCACCGTCAAGAACGCGATCTTCGACGTGTGGATGATGGTGGTGTTCGGCATCCTGGGGTATCTGTTCAAGAAGCTGCAGTACCCGCTCGCGCCCCTGGTGCTGGCGATCGTGCTCGGCGACAACGCCGAGTCGGCGTTCCGGCAGGCGATGCTCATGTCGCAGGGGCAGGTGGGGATACTGTTCGCCAACTGGCTGGTCGGCAGCATGACGACGCTGGCGCTGGTGCTGCTGTTCTGGCCGCTGCTGTCCTGGCTGATGGCCCGGTTGCGCGCCAAGAGCCGCTAGCGCGCGCCGGGCCGGTGCGCACGACCATTTCTTCTACAGTTCGCCGATCTTCTGCTTGAGGCGCGAGAGCGTCTCGGGCGTCAAGTTGAGGTAGGCGGCCAGCTCCTTCTTCGGGATGCGGCCGGCGAGCTCCGGGTGCTTCCTCTGGAAGCGCGACAGGCGGCCCGGCGCATCCAGCAGGTGCAGAGTGATGGTGTGCGCCATCACCTCGCTCATCAGCTTCATCACCTCGTATTCGAAGCGCTGCTTGAGGCCGGGATGGCGCTCGAGGAAATCCGCCCACAGCGGCATGGGCAGCTCGGCGGTGCGCACCTTGGTCACGGCGACGATGGAGTAGGGCACCGGCGTGCGCATGCGCCAGGCGGCGTAGGACGTGTCCATCTCGGTCTCCGCGGCGAAGCGCAGGATCATCTCGCGGCCCTCGGGGTTGGACACCACGCGCTTGAGCATGCCCTCGAGGATGAAGAACTGCTCCATCTCCTCGTCGCCCTGGCGCACCAGCGGCTCGCCCTTGCGGTAGTCGGCGACGGCGAGCAGGGGCTCGAGCTCGCCCCATTGCGCGGGTGTCATGCCCTGCAGCAACTGGTTCCGTCGCAGCAGGAGGCGCAGGCTGTTGCGCTGCGGGTGGCTGGGAAGCGCGGTCATGGGAGCCGGGATTTTAGACCCTTGACCTGAGTCAAGGCTCCCGGGCGGGGGCGATTCTTACCATACCGTTCCTCTCGAGGAGGCCATCATGGGCACCGTCGAACCGCAAGTCGCCAACGAAGCACAAACGCAGCTGACCGACGGCTTTCAGCTGGTCATCGATGCCCTGAAGTTGAACGGCATCGACACGATCTACGGCCTGCCGGGGATCCCGATCACCGACCTTACGCGCCGGGCGCAGGCCGACGGCCTGCGTGTGCTGTCGTTTCGCCACGAGCAGAACGCCGGCTACGCGGCATCCATCGCGGGGTTCCTCACGCAGAAGCCGGGCGTCTGCCTGACGGTGTCGGCGCCGGGCTTCCTGAACGGCCTCAATGCGCTCGCGCACGCCACCACCAACTGCTTCCCGATGATCCTGGTCAGCGGCTCGAGCGAGCGCGAGATCGTCGACCTGCAGCAGGGCGATTACGAGGAACTGGACCAGCTCGCGATTGCCAGGCCGCTCGCCAAGGCCGCCTACCGCGTGCTGCACGCCGAGGACATCGGCGTGGGCATCGCGCGCGCCATCCGCGCCGCCGTCTCCGGCCGCCCCGGTGGCGTCTACCTCGACCTGCCGGCGAAGCTGTTCGCCCAAAGCATCGACGCGGAGGCCGGTCGCCGGTCGTTGATCAAGGTCGTCGACGCCGCGCCGCGCCAGATCCCGGCGCCGGATGCCGTGAAGCGCGCGCTCGACCTGCTGAAGGGCGCGAAAAGGCCTCTCATCATCCTCGGCAAGGGCGCGGCCTACGCGCAAGCCGACGCCGACATCCGGGCGCTGGTCGAGAAGACCGGCATTCCCTACCTGCCGATGTCGATGGCCAAGGGCCTGCTGCCCGATACGCATGAGCAGTGCGCGTCCGCGGCGCGTTCCTTCGTGCTGCCCGGGGCGGACGTGGTGATGCTGATCGGCGCGCGCCTCAACTGGCTGCTCTCGCACGGCAAGGGCAAGACCTGGGGCGGCAAGGGCCACAAGGACTGGGGCGGGCAGAAGTTCATCCAGGTGGACATCTCGCCGCAGGAAGCCGACAGCAACGTGCGCGTCGATGCCCCGGTGGTCGGCGACATCGGTTCCTGCGTGTCGGCGATGCTGGCGGACATCGGCGGCTGGCCCAAGCCGCCCGCCGAGTGGCTGAACGCGATCAGCGAGAAGAAGTCCGCCAACGTCGCCAAGATGGCGGAGACGCTGGCCAAGAACCCCTCGCCGATGAACTTCCACAGCGCGCTCGCCGTCGTACGCGACATCGTCAAGGCGAACCCGGACGCCATGTTCGTCAACGAAGGCGCGAACGCGCTCGACTTCACGCGCAGCATCGTCGACATGTACCAGCCGAGGAAGCGCATCGACGTCGGCACGTGGGGGATCATGGGCGTCGGCATGGGCTACTGCGTGGCCGCGGCCGTCATCACCAAGCAGCCGGTGATCGCGATCGAGGGCGACAGCGCGTTCGGCTTCTCGGGCATGGAAGTCGAGACCATTTGCCGCTACAACCTGCCGGTCTGCGTCGTCATTCTCAACAACAACGGCGTCTACAAGGGCACCGACGTCAATCCGCGGGGCGGCGACGTGGCGCCGACCGTGTTCGTCAAGGATGCGCGCTACGAGAAACTGATGGAGGCCTTCGGCGGCGTGGGCGTGTACGCGAAGACCCCGGCCGAGCTCAAGAACGCCATGGAGGAGGCCCTGCGCTCGCGCCGGCCCACCCTGATCAACGCCGTCATCGACGAGACCGCCGGCACCGAGAGCGGCCGCATCACGAGCCTGAATCCGTCCGCAAAGAAGAAATAGCCGCAGAAGCATTGGAGATCAGCATGCAAGCTTTGAAAGGCGTACGCATCCTCGACATGTCGCACGTGCAGGCGGGCCCGACCTGCTCGCAGCTGCTCGCCTGGCTGGGCGCCGACGTCATCAAGTTCGAGAACCCGGCGGGCGACGCAACGCGCGGCCAGCTGCGCGACGTGCCCAACGCCGACAGCCTGTACTTCACGATGCTCAACTGCAACAAGCGCTCGATCACCGTGAACATGAAGAGCGCCGAGGGCAAGCAGGTGTTCGTCGACCTGCTCAAGAAATGCGACATCATCATGGAGAACTTCGGCCCGGGCGTGCTCGATCGCTTCGGCTTCACCTGGGAGGAGATCCACAGAATCAACCCGAAGATCGTCATGGGCTCGATCAAGGGCTTCGGCTCCAGCGGGCCGTACTCGGATTTCAAGGCCTACGAGAACGTCGCCCAGGCGATGGGCGGCGCGATGAGCACGACGGGCATGCCGGAGGGCCCGCCGTTCGTCACCGGCGCGCAGATCGGCGACTCGGGCACCGGCCTGCATCTGGCCATCGGGCTGCTGGCGGCGCTGCGGCAGGCCGAGCGCACCGGCCAGGGGCAGTACGTCGAGGTGGCGATGATGGACGGCGTGATGAACCTGTGCCGCGTCAAGTTCCGCGACCATCAGCGCCTCTCGCGCCAGGCGCTCTCCGAGTTCTCGGTGCCGACGCACCAGGGCATGGGCGCAGTGCCGCGCGCGGGCAACGACTCCGGTGGCGGACAGCTCGGCAACGCCATCCGCTGCAAGCCGGGCGGTCCCAACGACTTCCTGTACATCGTGGTGCAGGAGGCGGTGTGGGATGCGCTCGCCAGGCTCATCGGGCCTGCGGTCGGCATGCCGGATCTCGCGACCGATCCGAAGTTTGCCAAGATCGCCGACCGGCGCAAGAATCAGGCGGAGATGTGGGAGCTGATCGGCGAGTTCGCGCTGAAGCACACCAAGCGCGAGCTGATGGCGATCCTCAATCCGCTGGACGTGCCCTGCGGCCCGATCATGAGCACCGAGGATCTCGCCAACGACGAGCACGTGCGCGGGCGCGACATGTGGGTCGAGCTCGACCACCCGCAGCGCGGCAAATGGTGGAACGTCGGCATGCCGATCAAGCTGTCGGCGTCGCCCGCGGTCATCAAGCGCTCGCCCACGCTGGGCGAGCACACCGACGAGGTGCTGAAGCAGGTGCTGGGCTACGACGACGCGAAGATCGGCACGTTGAAGCAGGCGGGCGCTTTTTCCGCGCCGCCCAAGAAGGCAGCATGAAGATCGCGATCGTCGGTCAGCAAGATTTTGGCAAGGCGGTGCTGGAGGCGTTCCTCGCGCGCGGTGACCAGGTGGGCGCGGTATTCTGCGCGCCGGAGAAGGAAGGCGCGCGCCCCGACGCGCTGCGCGCCGCCGCGCAGGAAAAGGGCCTCAAGGTGCACCAGTTCAAGTCGCTGCGCGCGCCCGAGGCGGTGCAGGCGATGAAGGACGCCGGCGCCGACATCGGCATCATGGCGTTCGTGCTGCAGTTCGCGCCGCAGGAGTTCGTCACGATCCCGAAGCACGGCACCGTCCAGTACCACCCGTCGCTGCTGCCGAAGTACCGCGGCCCGTCCTCGATCAACTGGCCGATTTCCCGCGGCGACGCCGAGACCGGGCTGACCATCTTCCGGCCGACCGACGGCCTGGACGAGGGCGCCGTGATCCTGCAGAAGCGCACCCCCATCGGCGAGAACGACACGCTCGGCACCGTCTACTTCGAGCGCCTGTTCCCGATGGGCGTGCAGGCGATGCTGGAAGCCGCCGACCTGGTGGTCGCCGGCAAGCACAAGGAAGTGGTGCAGGACGAGTCGCAGGCGTCCTACGAGGGCTGGTTCCGCGAGGCGGAGGCGAGAATCCACTGGGCGCAGCACGTGGACGCGATCCATGACCTGATCCGCGGCAGCGATCCGGCACCCGGTGCCTGGACCACCCTGAACGGGGCGAAGCTGCAGCTGTTCGACTCGCGCAAGGAGCTGGTGCGCACCTTCGGCGCGGTCAGAGGCAAGATCGGCGAAGTCCTCGGGCTCGAGGGTGGGCGCCTGGTCATCGCGGCACAAGGCGGCCGCATCCACGCCGGCAAGGCGAAGCTGGGCGACGGCAAGAAGCTCGCAGCGGCGGATCTCGTCGCCTCGGGCGCCATCCAGGCCGGGCAACTCCTCGGCAACTGACGTCTCGGCAGCTCGCGGCACCCGTCCGGGTGCCGGGCGCGCGCGCGCCTAATTATTTGACGCAGCTTACATTCGACTGCAAAAATGCGGTCGAGGACGCTGTTTCATGGAGGGTTGTCGGAGGCAGGGCCGCCTCGGCGCGACAACAGATCATCGGGGAGAGCCTGCGCATGCGATCCGGCTTCTGGAAGTCCGACTGGTTCCTCGGCCTGGTCGTCGTGGTGCTCATGATGCTCGCGGGCGGCAGCGACCTGCTGCAGAGCCTGGAGCGCAAGGCCTACGACATGGGCGTGCAGGCGTCCTCGCGCGCGCCCTCCGACAAGGTGGCGGTGATCGCGATCGACGACACCTCGATCGCCAACATCGGGCGCTGGCCCTGGTCGCGCGAGGTGCATGCGCGCATGGCCGATCTGCTGGCGGGCGCCAAGGCGAAGGTGATCGCCAATACGCTGTTCCTGTTCGAGCCGCAAATCGATCCCGGCTACCAGTACATCACCAAGCTCCTAGAGCTCGCCGAAAAGAGCGAGACCGGCGGCGAGCCGAGCCCGATGCGCGCGCTGCTCAAGGAGGCGGAGGCGGCGCTCAATACGGACCGGCGCCTGGCGGAGAGCTACGCCAAGGCGGGCAGCGTCGTGCTGCCGGTGCTGTTCACCATCGACATTCCACGCGGCAAGCCCGACCGCCCGCTCGCGGATTTCGTCCTGAAAAACGCGATACCGTCCAGGGAGGACGAGACCGGTGCGCTGCCCGCCGCCGCGGTGCAGGTGCCGCTGGAGAGCCTGGGACGCGCAGCGGCTGCCCTCGGCCATCTCAACGCCAATCCGGACGTGGATGGCGGCATCCGCAACGAGCCGCTGGTCCTGCGCTATTTCGAGCACCACTTCCCGTCGCTGTCGCTGATGGTCGCTGCGCGCAGCCTCAACCTCGGCCCGGCCGACATCCGCATCCGGCCGCTGGAGGGCGTGACGCTCGGGCGGCTGCGCATCGGCACGGATCCCGCCCTGCAGATGTACACCTACTTCTACAAGGACCGCGACGGCAGGCCGGCGTTCCAACCCGACTCGTTCTACGACGTGATCACCGGCAAGATCCCCGCCGCCAAGTACGCCGACAAGATCGTGCTGATCGGCGCCACCGCGGCCGGCGTGGGCACCTCGGCGGTGACGCCGGTGTCGCCGGCCATGGCGCCGGTGCTGACGCTGGCGCACTCGGTGTCTTCCATCCTGCAGGAGCATTTCTTCGTCGCGCCGCCCTGGGCATGGATCGCGGAGAAGGTGGTGTTCCTGCTGGTCGGGGTCTACCTCATCGTGCTGCTGCCGCGCTTCAATGCGGCGCCCGCGGCAGTGATCACCGTCGTCATCCTGGCCGTGCTGATCGGGGTGCATTTCGCGCTGATGACCACCCAGGCGATCTGGATGCAGCTGATGGTGCCCTGCACGCTCCTGCTGGTGGGGCACGTCGCGCTGATCTCCAAGCGCTTCATCGCCACCGAGCGCGGCAAGATCAAGTCCGACGAATCCTCGGCCGAGTCCAGCCGGATGCTCGGCATCGCCTATCAGGCGCAGGGGCAGCTCGATCTCGCCTGGGACAAGTTCCGCCAGGTGCCGATGTCGGACGCGGTGATGGAGAACCTGTACAACCTGGCGCTGGATTTCGAGCGCAAGCGCCAGTTCAACAAGGCGGAATCGGTGTTCCGCCACATGCACGAGTACAACCCGAAGTTCAGGGACCTCGCGCAGAAGCTCTCGCGCGCGAAGCAATTGTCCGAGACGGTGATCCTGGGCGGCGGTGCGAGCCATCCGGGCGGCTCGCTCAACCTCGCCGCGGGCGAGAAGCCGAAGTTCGGCAGGTTCGAGGTGCAAAAGGAGCTGGGCAAGGGCGCGATGGGCGTGGTGTACCTCGGCAAGGATCCGAAGATCGGCCGCGAGGTGGCGATCAAGACCATGGCGCTCGCCCAGGAGTTCGAGGCCGACGAGCTCGCCGAGGTGAAGGAGCGGTTCTTCCGCGAGGCGGAGACGGCGGGGCGGCTGTCCCACCCGAACATCGTCACCATCTACGACACGGGCGAGGAGCACGATTTCTGCTACATCGCCATGGAGCTCCTGAAGGGCGGCGACCTGGTGCCCTTCGTGAAGGCGCCGAACCTGCTGCCGGCGGACAAGGCGGTGTCGATCATCGCGCGCGCGGCGGACGCGCTCGGCTACGCGCACAAGCAGGGCGTCGTGCATCGCGACATCAAGCCGGCCAACATGATGTACCACCCGCAGACCGACACGCTCAAGCTGACCGACTTCGGCATCGCGCGCCTCACCGATTCCTCGAAGACCAAGACCGGCATGGTGCTGGGCACGCCCTCTTACATGTCGCCCGAGCAGCTTGCCGGCAGGAAGATCGAGGGCCGCTCGGACCTGTTCTCGCTTGCCGTCAGCCTGTACCAGTTGCTGTGCGGCAGGCTGCCGTTCGAGGGCGAATCGATGGCGCAACTGATGTACAAGATCGCCAACGATCCGCCCACCGACATCCTGGCGGTGAACCCGAACGTGCCGCCGGCGCTGGTGGCGTTCCTCGACAAGGCGCTCGCCAAGAACCCCGACGCGCGCTACCAGACGGGCGAGGAGTTCGCCGCCGCGCTGCGCGCTGCAGCGAGCGGCGGCGGCGCGCCGGGGCCGCGGGCGGGCGGCGTCACCAGCGTGGACATCGAGCTCTGAGCGCATGGACCTGAGCCAGGCCCTCGAGATCGCCTCGGGCACCGACCCCGGGATGGTGCGCTCGCACAACGAGGATTCGATCGCCGCCGATCCGGCCAACGGCCTGGTGGTGCTCGCCGACGGCATGGGCGGGTACAACGCCGGCGAGGTGGCGAGCGGCATGGCGACGACGGTGATCACCACCGAGATGCAGCAGCTGCTCGCCAAGGTGCATCCCTACGAAGTCGATCCGGAAACCAACAAGGTCGTCGCCGCGCGGCTGGTGCGCGAGCAGGTGCTCAAGGCGAACGCCACGATCTACGCGGCCGCGCAGAGCCAGCCGCAATACGCGGGCATGGGCACCACGCTGGTGGTGTGCCTGTTCTACGA
This sequence comes from Burkholderiales bacterium, assembly GCA_035718125.1. Classification (GTDB taxonomy): domain Bacteria; phylum Pseudomonadota; class Gammaproteobacteria; order Burkholderiales; family SG8-39; genus JAABQT01. Next base: position 9,973 of record DASTHP010000024.1, read on the forward strand.
CAACAAG
>DASTHP010000025.1:0-2786 GCA_035718125.1 Burkholderiales bacterium
ACGCGGGCGCTGGAGTTCGCGCACAAGATGGGCATCACGCACCGCGACCTCAAGCCCGCCAACATCCTCTACACGGGCGAAACCGACGTCAAGGTGAGCGATTTCGGCGCCGCGCTCATCGCCAGCGGCGAGGTCACGCAGGTCTCGGCGATCGGCTCGCCCGCCTACATGTCGCCCGAGCAGGTCAAGGAGCATGCGCTCAACCACCAGACCGACATCTATTCGCTCGGCGTGGTGATGTACCAGCTGCTCGCCGGGCGGCTGCCGTTCCAGGCCACCAACAACTTTAGCCTGATCTACCAGATCGCCAACACCGAGCCGCAGCCGCCTTCCGCCTACCGGCCGCAGATCCCGGCGGCGCTCGACGAGATCGTCCGGCGCGCCATGGCGAAGGAGCTCGCGCGCCGCTACCAGGCCTGGGAGGACTTCTCGCTCGATCTCGCCGAGGTGTTCAGGAACGAGCGCCTGGGCGGCCGCAGCCAGAAGTTCGCCGATTCGGACAAGTTCGAGTCGCTGAGGAAGCTCGCCTTCTTCGCCAATTTCACCGACGCCGAGCTCTGGGAGGTGGCGCGCATCTCCAGCTGGCGCGTGGCCTCGGCGGGCGAGCTGCTGATGAAGGAGGGCGAGCCGGGCAACTTCTTCTGCATCCTCGCCGACGGCGAGGTGCGCGTCTCGCGCAAGGGCAAGCTGCTCAACATCCTGCACGCCGGCGAATGCTTCGGCGAGATGGCCTACCTGTCCAAGGACGAGCACCTGCGCGGCGCCGACGTCACGGTGATGGCGGAATCGAAGATCATCTCGGTGCCGACGCAGAAGCTCGCGCAAGCCTCGGACGCCTGCCGCTACAAGTTCGACCGCGCTTTCATGGAGATCCTGGTCGAGCGGCTGACCATGGCCAACGCCCGGCTCTCGGGCGTCTAGAGAAAATCGGGGTCAGACCCAGGTTTTCCCGATTCCGGGTCTGACCCCGATTTTCTTACCGGCGCGCGCCACGCACGCTAGGCCTGCTGCTTCACCCCTTCGAGGAGTTTCTGCAGCTCGCCCGACTGGTACATCTCGCGCATGATGTCCGAGCCGCCGACGAACTCGCCCTTGACGTAGAGCTGCGGGATGGTCGGCCAGTTGGCGTATTGCTTGATGCCCTGGCGGATCTCGGGGTCGGCGAGCACATTGACGGTAAAGGGGCTGTGGACGCCGCAGGCCTGCAGAACCTGAATCGCCATCGCCGAGAAGCCGCACTGCGGCATTTGCGGCGTGCCCTTCATGTACAGGACCACCGGGTTGCCGGTGACCTGATCCTTGATCTTCTGTTGTGCGTCCATGCCAGCCTCAATAGTCGAGTAACGTAGTCAACATTTTAGTCTGCCCCCGGTCACGCGGGCAATGCCCGCCAGATCGGGCCAGGTCGTGACGCCTTCAAGGCCGGCCGCCGTCAGCAGGTGCCTGACCGCCTCGTCCTGTCCCTGCCCATGCTCGAGCAGCAGCCGGCCACCCGGCTCCAGGTGCGCCGGGGCGCCCCGGACGATCTCGCGGATCGCGTCCAGGCCGTCGGGTCCTCCGACGAGCGCGTCGCGCGGCTCGAAGCGCAGATCGCCCTCGGCGAGGTGCGGATCGTCCGCGGCGACGTAAGGAGGATTGGACACGACGACGTCAAAGCGCGCGCCTGGCACCGGGTCGAACCACCTTCCGTGCCGCAGGTCCACGTCGAGCCCCAGTTTCACCGCATTGCGTTGCGCGAGGGCGAGCGCGCCGGCGCTCGCTTCCACCGCGACGACGCGCGCGTGCGGCAGCTGCCGCTTGAGCACGAGCGCGATCGCGCCCGAGCCGGTGCCCAGGTCCAGCACCGACGCCGGCGCGCACGCGAGGGCCAGCTCGACCAGCAGCTCGGTCTCGGGCCGCGGGATGAGCACCGTGGCGTTGACCGCAAGCGGCAGGCCGTAGAACTCCTTCTCGCCGAGGATGTAGGCGATCGGCTCGCCGCGCGCGCGGCGCGCGGCCAGCTCGCGGAAGCGCGCCTCGGCCTGCGCGGGCAGCTCGCGCTCCGGGTGCGCGAGCACGCTCGCTTCCGAGAATCCCGTCGCGCGGGCAAGCAGCAGGCGCGCTTCGCGCGCTTCCAGCGCGCGCAACGCCTCCGCGACGATCATGACCCCACCGCTGCGGCGGCCACGTTCGCCTACGCGGCTTCTTCGGCCAGCTGCGCCAGCTGCTCGGCCTGGTGCTCGGCGGCGAGCGCGTCGATCAGCTCGTCGAGCTCCCCGTCCATGATGCGCTCGATCTTGTACAGCGTGAGGTTGATGCGGTGGTCGGTGACGCGGCCCTGCGGGAAGTTGTAGGTGCGGATGCGCTCCGAGCGGTCGCCCGAGCCGATCAGCGACTTGCGGGTGGAGGCCGTCTTCGCCTGCTGCTCGCGCGTCTGCTTGTCCTTGATGCGCGCGGCGAGCACCGAAAGCGCCTTCTCGCGGTTCTTGTGCTGCGAGCGCGAGTCCTGGCATTCGACGACGATGCCGGTCGGCAGGTGCGTCACGCGGATCGCGGAGTCGGTCTTGTTGACGTGCTGGCCGCCCGCGCCCGAGGCGCGGAAGGTGTCGATGCGCATCTCCGCCGGGTTCAGCACCACGTCGTCGATCGCGTCCGCCTCGGGCAACACCGCTACGGTGCACGCGGAGGTGTGGATGCGCCCCTGTGCCTCGGTCTCGGGGACGCGCTGCACGCGGTGGCCGCCCGACTCGAACTTGAGCTTCGAGTAGGCGCCCTGCCCGCTGATGCGCGCGATCACTTCCTTGTAG
>DASTHP010000026.1:0-8078 GCA_035718125.1 Burkholderiales bacterium
CCCGAGGGCCGCGAGTCGCTGCGCGTGAACGTGGAGCGGCTCAAGCACTGGCAGGGCAAGGGCGCGCAGCTCTCGCCGACGGTGAAGCGGCTCGTGAAGCAGTTTGGCAAGAAGGCCGCCTGACCTGATCGAGATGGGCCGTGTCGCCGGTTCCTACGGCGTGCGCGGCTGGGTCAAGGTGGCGCCGCAGAAGGGCGTGGCCGAGGCTCTGGTAGTGGCGACGCAATGGTGGCTCGGCGAGGAGGCGCGCCGGGTCGAGCAGGCCAGGGTGCACAGCGCGACGGTGGTCGCGAAGCTCGCCGGCATCGAGACGCGCGAGCAGGCCCTGGCGCTCAAGGGATCGAAGGTCGAGGTGGCGAGAAGCGCGCTGCCCGAGGCGCAGGACGGGCGCTACTACCTCGCCGACCTGGTCGGCCTGGAGGTGGTGAACGAGCAAGGCCTGCCGCTCGGCACCGTGCGGCAGTGGTTCTCGAACGGCCCGCAGGACGTGATGGAACTGGCCGGTGACCGGGTGCGATTGGTGCCCTGGGTGCCGGCGGTGGTGAAGAAGGTGGACCTCGAGGCGAAACGCATCGAGGTGGAATGGGGAGCGGACTGGTGATCCGCTTCGACGTGGTGACGCTGTTCCCCGAAATGTTTGCGGCGGTGACGGCGAGCGGCATCACGCGAAAGGCGCTGGAGGCGGGGTTGTGGCGCCTGCAGACGTGGAATCCGCGCGATTTCACGACGGACAACTACCGGACGGTCGACGACCGTCCGTACGGCGGCGGGCCGGGCATGGTGATGCTGGCCGAGCCGCTGGAGAAGGCGCTGGATGCGGTGCAGGCGGCAGGCGGGGGCGAGGTGATCTACCTCTCGCCGCAGGGCAGGAAGCTCGATCACGCGGGCGTGATGGAGCTGGCGGGCCGCAGCGCGCTGACGCTGCTGTGCGGCCGCTACGAGGGCGTGGACGAGCGATTGGTCCGGCGCCGCGTGGCTGAGGAGCTCTCGCTCGGGGACTTCGTGCTCTCGGGGGGCGAGCTCGCGGCGATGGCGGTGATCGACGCAGTGGTGCGGCAGCTGCCCGGGGCGCTGGGCGACGGGCAGTCGGCGGCGGAGGAGTCCTTTGCCGCGGGCTTGCTGGATTGCCCGCAGTACACGCGGCCCGAGACGTATGCGGGCGAGCAGGTGCCGGAGGTGCTGCTCTCGGGGCACCACGAGCAGATCCGGCGCTGGCGGTTGCAGCAGGCACTGGGCAGGACGTGGCTGAGGCGGCCCGACCTGATCGCGGCGCGGCGGTTGAGCGCAGAGGAATCGAAGCTGCTTGAGGAATTCAAGCAGGAACTGAAGAGCGGAGCGCAAACATGAACCTGATCCAGAAACTCGAGCAGGAAGAGATCAAGCGGCTGGGCAAGAAAGTGCCCGACTTCTCGCCCGGCGATACGGTGGTCGTCAACGTCAACGTGGTGGAGGGCGAGCGCAAGCGCGCCCAGGCCTTCGAGGGCGTGGTGATCGCCAAGCGCAACCGCGGCATCGGCTCCTCCTTCACCGTGCGCAAGATCTCCTCGGGCGAGGGCGTGGAGCGCACCTTCCAGACCTACTCGCCGCTCATCGCCTCGGTCGAGGTGAAGAGAAAGGGCGAAGTGCGCCGCGCCAAGCTCTACTACCTGCGCCAGCGCTCCGGCAAGTCGGCGCGCATCCGCGAGAAGACCGGCGCGGCCGAAGAAGGCGGCGCGGAAGAGTAAGCCGGGGCGCGCGCCCCGGTGGAAAAAATCGGGGTCAGGGCCGGATTTCTCTTGCGAGATGAAATTCGGCCCTGACCCCGATTTTTTTGCCCTTAACCGAGCCCGAGTTTTCCAGCGATAATTCTGCCCATGCGCCGAGAAGCCGCCGCCATCAGCCCGATCGCCGACATCGTCGCGGACATCCGCGCGGGCAAGATGGTCGTCCTGGTGGACGACGAGGACCGCGAGAACGAAGGCGACCTGGTGTTCGCGGCCGAGTTCGTCACGCCCGAGAAGATCAACTTCCTCGCCAAGCACGGTCGCGGCCTGATCTGCATGCCAGTGACCGAGGAGCACGCGCTGCGCCTGGGCCTGCGGCTGATGGTGGAGCAGAACCGCTCGCGCCACGGCACCAACTTCACGGTATCGATCGAGGCCGCCGAGGGCATCGCGACCGGCATCTCCGCCGCCGATCGGGCGCTGACCATCAAGGTCGCGGCCGCGCCGGACGCGAAGCCCGAGGACATCGTGCAGCCGGGGCACGTGTTTCCGCTCGTCGCGCAGCCCGGCGGCGTGCTGGTGCGCGCCGGCCATACCGAGGCCTGCTGCGACCTCGCGCGCCTGGCGGGCCTCGCGCCCGCCGCGGTGCTCTGCGAGGTGATGAAGGACGATGGCACGATGGCGCGTCTGCCGGACCTGCTGGAGTTCAGCGCCGAGCATGGCTTGCGAATCGGCACCATCGCCGACCTGATCGAGTACCGCAGCCGCCACGAGTCGCTGGTCAAGCGCGGTGTCGAGCGCGACATCGACACGCCGTGGGGACGCTTCCGCCTGATCGCGTTCCACGACCTGCCGGCGCGCACCACGCATCTTGCGCTGCTGGCCGGCGTACCGCGGCCTGAGCAGGAAACCCTGGTGCGCGTGCACGAGCCGTTGTCGGTGATCGACCTGCTCGACGCCACGCCTGGCACCCACTCCTGGGGCGTGGGCGAAGCCCTTGCCGCGATCGCGCGGGCCGGCACCGGCGTCATCGTGCTGATGAACTGCCACGAGACATCGGCGGCGCTCGACGCGCGCCTCGCCAACACGCGCCCCGCGCAGGCGGGGCGCAGCGCGGACCTGCGCACCTACGGCATCGGCGCGCAGATCCTGCGCGAGCTCGGCGTGGGCCGCATGCGCCTGATGGCCGCCCCGCGCAAGATGCCGAGCATGACGGGCTTCGGCCTGGAGGTCACCGGCTACGTCGAAGCGCAAAGGCGCTAGTCCATGCGCCTCGGCATCGTGGCGAGCCGGTTCAACGAGGCGCTCAGCGCGCCGCTGCTCGAGCGCGCCAAGGCCGAGGCCGCGAAGCTCGGCCTGCACGCGGTGGAGGTGCACAGCGTGCCCGGCGCGCTCGAAATCCCGCTCGCGCTGCAATGGCTGGCGCAGTCGGGCCGCTTCGACTGCCTCGCGGCCATCGGCTGCGTGGTGCGCGGCGACACCTACCATTTCGAGGTCGTGGCGAACGAGTCCGCGCGCGGCGTGATGGACGTGGCGCTCGAGTTCGGCATCCCGGTGGCCAACGGCATTCTCACCACCGACACCGAGGCGCAGGCCGAGGCGCGGCTGGACAAGGGCGCGGAGGCGGTGCGCGTCGCAGTCGAGATGGCGCGCCTGCGCGCGGGCATTGCGGGCGAGGCCAGGTGAAGACCGCCCGCCGCCGCTCGCGCGAGATTGCGCTGCAGGCGCTCTACGCCTGGCAGCTCGCCGGCGGCAATCCGCTGGACGAACTGCCCGCGCTGGACGAAGAAGGCCGCGCCGACCGCGACCTCGCCGAGGCGCTGGTGCGCGGCGTGCTGGAGCGCGCCGAGGAGCTCAAGGGGCTGATCGCGCCGTGCCTCGACCGCGACTTCGCGCGGCTCTCGCCGGTGGAGCGCGCGATCCTCTACATCGGCGCCTTCGAGCTGCAGGCGCACCCCGAAACGCCCTTCAAGGTGGTGGTGAACGAGGCGGTGGAGCTCGGCAAGAGCTTCGGCGGCACCGGCGGCCACAAGTTCGTCAACGGGGTGCTGGAGAAGCTCGCCGGCGGCCTGCGGCCGGACGAAGTCGCGCGCGGCAAGCAGCCGGCCTGAGGGCCACAGTGCCCTCCGAATTCGAGATCATCCAGCGTTACTTCTCCCGGCCGGCGCGCCACGCGCTGCTCAGCGTGGGCGACGACGCCGCGCTGCTGCGGCCCGACGCGGGCGCGGAGCTCGCGGTGTCCACCGACCTGCTGCTGGAAGGCCGGCACTTCGCGAAAGACGCCGACCCGCGGCTGCTCGGGCACAAGACGCTCGCCGTCAATCTCTCGGACATGGCGGCGATGGGCGCCACGCCGCGCTGGGCGACGCTCGCCATCGCGCTGCCGGCGGCGGACGAGGCGTGGATCGCCGCTTTCGCCGACGGTTTCTACGCGCTCGCGCAACGCTACGACGTCGACCTCATCGGCGGCGATACCACGCGCGGGCCGCTGACCCTGTGCGTCGCCATCCTCGGCGAGGTGCCCGCAGGCCTCGCGCTGATGCGCGGCGGCGCGCGGCCGGGCGACGACATCTGGGTCTCGGGCGAGCTGGGCGGCGCCGCGCTCGCGCTCGAGCAGCCGGGCAACGCGGCGGCCGCAAAGCGCCTGCACCAGCCCGAGCCGCGCGTCGAGCTGGGCGAGCGGCTGCGCGGCATCGCGCACGCCGCCATCGACGTCTCCGATGGCTTCGCGCAGGATCTCGGCCACATCCTGGAGCGCTCGGGGGTCGGCGGCGTGGTGGAGTATGCGTTGCTGCCGAAGGTGCCGTGCGCGGACGCCGTGCTGCAGCAGCGCTGCGTGGTCTCGGGCGGCGACGACTACGAGCTCGTGTTCACCGCCCCGCAATCCGAACGCCCCCAGGTCGAGAAGGTGTCCGCCACGCTCGGCCTCGCGCTGACGCGCGTGGGCTCGATCCAGCCGGGCGGGCCCAAGCTGCAGCTGCTCGATGCACGCGGCAAGCCCATGACCGCGGCCCGCGGGTACGACCACTTCGCATGATCGTCTTTCGCCCCAGCGCGCGTTTCGCCTTCACGCACCCGGCGCATTTCATCGCCTTCGGCTTCGGTGCGGGGCTCTCGCCGTTCGCGCCGGGCACCGCAGGGACGCTCGTCGCCTTTCCGATCTGGTGGCTGATCGGGCCGCACTACCCGCCGCTCGTGCTGCTCGCGCTGCTCGCGTTCCTGTTTGCCGTCGGCGTGTGGGCCTGCGATGTCACCGGGCGGCACCTCGGCATCGGCGACCACGGCTCGATGTGCTGGGACGAAGTGGTGGCGTTCCTGCTGGTGCTCGCGGTTGCCCCGCAGGACCCCTGGTGGCAGGCAGCCGCGTTCTTCCTGTTTCGCGCCTTCGACGTGGTCAAGCCCCCGCCGATCCGGCAGCTGGAGGCCCGCATGAAGGGGGGCTTCGGCGTAATGTTCGACGACATCCTGGCTGCGGGCTACACGCTGCTCGTGCTCGCGCTCGCCAGGCGGTTCCTGTTCCCGTGAATAGACGCGCGTTCCCATGAACGAGCTCGCGCCGCAAGTCGGCGCCGCCCTGAAGGCGCGCGGCCTCAGGCTGGTCACCGCCGAATCCTGCACCGGCGGCTGGGTGTCGATGGCGCTCACGGCGGTTGCCGGCAGCTCGGACTGGTTCGAGCGTGGCTACGTCACCTATTCCAATGCCGCCAAGCGCGACGATCTCGGGGTGCAGGAGGAAACGCTGCGGCGCCACGGCGCGGTGAGCGAGGAAACCGCGCGCGAGATGGCCGCCGGGGCGATCCGCAGGACCGGTGCCCAGGCCGCGCTCGCCATTACCGGCATCGCAGGCCCTACCGGCGGCACCACCGCCAAGCCCGTCGGCACCGTGTGCTTTGCCTGGGCGCAGGGGAGTACCATTTCGAGCGAGACGAGGCGCTTCGACGGCGATCGCGAGAGCGTGCGCCGGCAATCCGTGCTGCACGCCCTGAAGGGATTGCTGCAGCGCCTGTAGCGGCCGGGCAGCATGGCCGGGTTGCGGACCGACGCACCGAACGCGCGCCCTTGCGAACTTGGGCTCTGGCCCCGATCTAAGGGTTTATGGCCTCAGTTAGACCTGCCGCCGTCGCTGGGATGTTCTACCCGCGCGACGCGCGCGAGCTGGAAAGGGAAGTCGCCGAGCTGATCGATGGCGTGGAGGGCCTCACGCCGCGCTTCGGCCATCCCAAGGCGCTCATCGTCCCGCACGCCGGCTACCTCTACTCCGGTCCGGTCGCGGCGCGCGCCTACGACGAGCTGGCGGCCGCGCGCGGCGTGGTCAAGCGCGTGGTGCTGCTCGGGCCCGTGCACCGCGTGCCCGTGCGTGGCCTGGCGCTGCCCGGGGTGGAAGCCTTCGAGACGCCGCTGGGACGCATACCCGTGGACGCGGCGGCGGCACGCATGCTGGCACCCTGCCGCCAGGTGGTGGTGAGCCCCGCGGCGCACGCGATGGAGCACTCGCTGGAAGTGCAGTTGCCGTTCCTGCAGCGGATGCTGGGTGAGTTCTCGCTCCTGCCCCTCGCGGTCGGCGATGCCAGGACGCAAGAGGTGGCCGAGGTGATCGAGCGGCTCTGGGGCGGGCCGGAGACGCTGTTCGTGCTCTCCACCGACCTGTCGCACTACCATGGCTACGAGCAGGCGCGCGCGCTCGACCGCGCGACGCTCGCGCGCATCGCTAGCTTCGACACCGACCTCAACCACGAGGAAGCCTGCGGCGCGACACCGCTGAACGGCTTTCTCACGGCGGCCCGGGCGCATCGCCTGTCCATCCGCCTGCTCGGTGCCTGCAACTCCGGCGACACGGCGGGCGACAAGGATCGCGTGGTGGGCTACGCCGCGTTCGCGCTGTACGAGGGCGCGCGCGTGTCGCTCGAAGACGCCGGCGCAGCACTGCTCGACATCGCACGCGGCGCGATCGGCCACCGCCTCGGCCTGCTCGATCGGCCCCCGCTCACCGACGCCGCGCCGTGGCTCAACCGCCCGGGCGCGAGCTTCGTGACGCTGATGCTGGAGGAGCGGCTGCGCGGCTGCATCGGCAGCCTCGCCGCCACGCGGCGCCTGGGCGACGACGTGGCGGAGAACGCGCTCGGCGCGGCGCTGCGCGACCCGCGCTTTGCCCCGCTCGCGCGCGAGGAATGGCAGCGCTGCCAGCTCGAGGTGTCGGTGCTCTCCCCCGCCAAGCCGATGCGCTTCGGCGACGAGGACGAGATGCTGGCGCAGCTGCGCGTGGGCGAGGATGGTGTGATCCTCGAGCACGAGGGCCAGCGCGCGACGTTCCTGCCGCAGGTGTGGGAAGGCCTGCCCGGCAAGCGCCAGTTCCTCGAGGAGCTGATGCGCAAGGCCGGCATCCCGGCGGGGACGCAACTCGCGCGCTGCAGGCTGTGGCGCTATCGCGTGATCAAGTGGAAACGGTCCGCCCCGCACTAGAGTCCTCGCACCCGGGGCGCTGGTGGCACGCGCTGCCCGATGGCCGCATCCAGTGCGACCTGTGCCCGCGCGACTGCCGGTTGCACGAAGGGCAGCGCGGCCTGTGCTTCGTGAGGAAGATGGAGAACGGCCGCATGGTGCTCACCACCTACGGCCGCTCCTCGGGCTTCTGCGTCGATCCGATCGAGAAGAAGCCGCTGCACCAGTTCTATCCCGGCACCTCGGTGCTTTCCTTCGGCACGGCGGGCTGCAACCTGGCCTGCAAGTTCTGCCAGAACTGGGACATCTCCAAGTCGCGCGAGATGGACCGCCTGCAGGACGCGGCCGCGCCCGAGGCGATTGCGCAGGCCGCCGTGCAGCTCGGCTGCCGGTCGGTGGCCTATACCTACAACGACCCGGTGATCTTCGCCGAGTACGCCATGGACATCGCGGATGCCTGCCGCGCGCGCGGCGTGAAGAACGTGGCGGTGACCGCGGGCTACATCCACCCCGAGCCGCGGCGCGAGTTCTACGCCAAGATGGACGCGGCCAACGTGGACCTCAAGGCCTTCACCGACGACTTCTACTTCAAGCTGTGCGGCGCGCGCCTCGCGCCGGTGCTCGAGACGCTGGTCTACCTGGTCAAGGAGACCGACGTGTGGACCGAGATCACCACGCTGCTGATCCCCGGCAAGAACGATGCCGACGCCGAGCTCGAGGCCATGTCGCGCTGGATCCTGCAGAACCTCGGCGCCGACGTGCCGCTGCACTTCACCGCGTTCCATCCCGACTGGAAGATGACCGAGGTCGAGGCAACGCCGCCCGCGACGCTCAAGCGCGCTCGCGACATCGCGCGGCGCGCCGGCTTGCGCCATGTCTACACGGGCAACGTGCACGACGAGGCGGGCGGCAGCACTTTCTGCCCGTCCTGCGGCG
>DASTHP010000027.1:0-15919 GCA_035718125.1 Burkholderiales bacterium
CTCCGCGACCGCCAGCGGATGCGAGATGTAGGGGTCGCCCGACTGCCGCGTCTGCCCCTTGTGGGCGGCTTCCGAGAAGCGGTAGGCGTCCGCCAGGCGCGCGACGTCGGCCTGCTTCAGGTAGCCGAAGCGGCTCTCATCAAGCGTGTGGACAGCGGCCATGCGGGGAGATTACCGCAGGCCCGCCCCCGAGGGGGCGGCGACTCAGGCGCCGTGGGGGCGCGCCTTGGCCGCCTCAGGCGCTCAGGGGACCCGGCGCCGGCGGCGGCGTGGCGTTGCGCTTGAGCACTTCCGTGCCGACCTTGCCGCTGGCAATCTCGCGCAGGGCGATCACGGTCGGCTTGTCGCGGTTTGGCTCCACCAGCGGCGAAGCGCCGGCACCGAGCTGGCGCGCGCGGTAGGTCGCGGCGAGCGTCAGCTGGAAGCGGTTGGGGATTCTCTGCAGGCAATCGTCTACGGTGATGCGGGCCATGGTCAGCGTTCCATTCTGAAGACTTCAGGGTGGCGCTCGAGCTGCAGGGCAGTGGCCAGGCGCTCAGCACGCACGATGGCCCGCAGGTCGAGCCGGGCATCGTCGAAGTTATTGTTAATTATAGCGTATTTGAACTCCGCGGCGTGGCTCATTTCTTCGGCGGCATTGCTCAGTCGCCGGCGGATCACGCCGTCGGAATCCTGCGCGCGCGTGCGCAGGCGCCGCTCCAGCTCTGCCATCGAGGGCGGCAGGATGAAGATGCCGATGCTCTCCGGGTACAGGCGCCGCACCTGCGCCGCGCCCTGCCAGTCGATTTCCAGCAGCAGGTCGCGGCCGCTGGCGCGCACCGCGTCGATCACTTTTTGCGATGTGCCGTAGCGGTGGCCGTGCACCTCCGCGCTTTCCAGGAACTCGCCGCGCTCGAGCATCGCCTCGAAAGCGGGCAGGTCGACGAAGTGGTACTCGCGGCCGTTCTGCTCTCCCGGGCGGGGCGCGCGCGTGGTGTAGGAGACCGAGAGCGCGAGGCCGCGCTCGTCCTCGAGCAGCTTGGCGATGAGCGAGCTCTTGCCGGCGCCCGAGGGCGCGGTGATGACGAAGAGCAGGCCCCGGGTCATTCGATATTCTGCACCTGCTCGCGGATCTGCTCGATGAGCAGCTTGAGCTCGAGCGCGCAGTCGGCGATGCGCTGCGTCGCCGCCTTGGCGGCGAGGGTGTTGGCTTCGCGATTGAGTTCCTGCGCGAGGAAGTCCAGGCGCTTGCCGGCGGCGCCGCCCTTGGCCAGCGTGCGGTCCACTTCCTCCAGGTGCGCGCCCAGGCGCTGCAGCTCCTCCTCGACGTCGGTCTTGACCGCGAACACGGCGAGCTCGGCGCGGATGCGCTCGTCGTCGGCGCTGCCGATCGCCTCGCGCAGGCGCTCGGCAAGGCGGGCCTGGTAGGCGGCGTTCGCCTCGGGCACCAGCGGCCGCACGTCGCCCAGGCGCGCGCGCATCTGCGCCACGCGCTCGGCGATGAGCGCGCCGAGTTTCGCGCCCTCGCGCTCGCGCGCCGCGCACAACTCCGCTACCGCGCGCGCCGCGAGGGCGGCGACCGCGGGCTTCATCTCTTCCGCGTCGGGCGCGCTGCCGGCGAGCACGCCCGGCCAGCGCAGCACGTCGGCCAGGCGCAGCGGCCCCGCCTGGGGAAACGCGCGCTGCGCCGCCTCGGCCAGGCGCCGCAGCGCCTCCAGCGCCGCCGGGTCGAGCGCCTGCGCACCCGTTGCCGCGGTCGCGAAGCTCAGCCGGCAATCCACCTTGCCGCGGGCCACGCGCGCCGTGAGCGCCTCGCGCAGCAGCGGCTCGTGCGCGCGCAGCTCGTCGGCGATGCGGAACTGCAGGTCGAGGAAGCGCGAGTTCACCGACTTGAGCTCGAGCGCGAGCGCGCCGCGCGGATGCTCGGCGGCGGCCAGCGCATATCCGGTCATGCTGCGGATCAAGGGAATGGAACGCGGGAAGGCGTGCGATTCGAAGCGGGTATCATAGGGGAGATGGCGGCCCAAGCCAACCAGCCGCTGCCCGAAGGGCACCAGCTTCAGACCTACCGCATCCTGCGCGTGCTGGCCTCCGGCGGGTTCTCCTTCGTCTACCTGGCGCACGACGAGAACGACACGCCAGTGGCGATCAAGGAGTTCCTGCCCGCGTCGCTCGCGCTGCGCATCGACGGGGCGCTCGAGCCCAAGGTGCCCGAGGAGCAGGCCGCAGCCTTTCGCTACGGCATGAAGTGCTTCTTCGAGGAAGGCAAGGCGCTGGCGAGCCTCACGCATCCCAATGTGGTGCGCGTGCTCAACTTCTTCCGCGCCCACGAGACCGTATACCTGGTGATGCGTTACGAGCGCGGGCGCACGCTGCAGGAGCACATCCACGCGCGGCGCGGCGCCCTGCGCGAGAGCTGGATCCGCAATACGTTCGCGTCGCTGCTCAACGGCCTGCGCGAAGTGCACACCAGCAAGCTGCTGCACCTGGACATCAAGCCGGGCAACGTCTACCTGCGAAGCGACGGCACGCCGCTGTTGATCGACTTCGGCGCGGCGCGGCAGATGCTGCAGGGGGAGGCGCCGTCGCTGCCGCCCATGTTCACGCCAGGCTTCGCCTCGCCCGAGCACCACATGGACCGCGCCAAGCTCGGGCCCTGGAGCGACATCTACTCGGTGGGCGCGACGATCTACGCCTGCGTCGCTTCGAGCGCGCCGCCCTCCGCCGAGGAGCGCCTGGACAAGGACCGCATGGTGCCGGCGCGCAAGATCGGCGCCGGCCGCTACTCGAGCGAGCTCCTCGACACCATCGACTGGTGCATGCGCCTGGAGCACCTGGAGCGCCCGCAGAGCGGCTTCGCCCTGCAAAAGACGCTGCTCGGCGAGAAGGAGCCCGAATACCGCGGCGCGGCGCCGGTGCTCGAGCAGCTCAAGGGCATGTGGACGAGGCTGGGCCGCCGATGAACTGCACCATCGTCCAGGAGACGCGGCCCGGCCGGCGGCCTTACAACCAGGATCGTCTCGGCTGCTGGCGCACGGCCGAATCGGTGCTGCTGGTGCTCGCCGACGGCATGGGCGGGCACGCGCATGGCGAGGTGGCGGCCGAGCTCACCATGCGCCACATCGCCGCCGCCTTCCGGCGCGACGCGCGGCCGCGCCTGGCCAATCCGGACCTGTTCCTGTTCCGCGCGGTCGGGCGCTCGCACGGCATGCTGCTGCGCGAGGCGGCGAACCTGGGCCTCGCCGACACGCCGCGCACCACGGTGGTCGCCTGCGTGGTGCAGGACGGGTACGCCTTCTGGTCGCACGTCGGCGATTCGCGCTTCTACCTGGTGCGCAAGGGGCAGCTGCATGCGCGCACGCGCGACCATACGCTGGTGCAGCAGCTGGTGGACGCGGGCCACCTGCACGAGGATGACGTGAGCATCCACCCGGAGCGCAACCGCCTGTTGCAGTGCCTCGGTGGCGTGCAGGCGCCGCGTGTGGAGCCGACCTCGCGCACGCGGCTGGAGCGCGACGACGTGCTCCTGCTGTGCTCGGACGGACTGTGGGGGCCGCTTACGCGCCGCCAGCTCCTCGAGGAGCTCGCCGCCGCGCCGCTGGCCGAGGCGGTGCCGCAGCTCGCCGCGCTGGCCGAAGAGCTTGGCGGGCCGACCTGCGACAACATCTCGGTGCTCGCGCTCGCCTGGGGCGAGGACGCGGTGCCCGAAGGCGAGGCGCCGCGTCCCTCGCCGCTCGCCGAGATGACCACGGCGGTGCAGGACTTCGGCGCCACCGACCCGGACTTCCTGCGCATGACCGACGAGGACATCGAGCGCGCCATCGCCGAGATCAAGGCGGCGCTCCAGCGGCACAAGCCGCCCCGGTGAAGCGCATCGTCCTGGCCAGCAACAACCCCGGCAAGCTGCGCGAGATTGCACCGCTGCTGGCGCCGCTTGGGATCGACGTCATCCCGCAATCGCGCCTGGGGATCGGCGAAGCCGAGGAGCCGCACGACACGTTCGTGGAGAACGCGCTCGCCAAGGCGCGCCACGCCAGCCGCGCGAGCGGCCTGCCCGCGCTCGCCGACGACTCGGGCCTGTGCGTGGACGCGCTCGGCGGCGCGCCCGGCGTGCACTCGGCCTACTACGCCGGGCGCGAAGGCAGCCGCGAGGAGCGCGACGCGCGCAACAACGCCAAGCTCCTGGCGAGCCTCGGCAACGAGCGCCAGGCGCACTACGCGTGCGTGATGGTGCTGGTGAGATGCGCCGGCGATCCGCAGCCGGTCGTGGCCGAGGGGGCCTGGCACGGCGAGATCGCGCGCGCGCCGCGCGGCGCGAACGGCTTCGGCTACGACCCGCTGTTCCTGCTACCCGAGCGCGGCTTGACCGCCGCCGAGCTGCCGCCGGAGGAGAAGAACCGCCTGAGCCACCGCGGGCGCGCGGTGGCGCGGCTGCTGGAGCTGCTGCGATGACGGCGGTGCCGCCATGCGCGCGGTGACACCGTGAGCGCCGTGCTGCGCTCGCCGGGCGCGGTGCGCTTCACGGCGCTGCCGCCGCTTGCGCTCTACGCGCACCTGCCATGGTGCGTGCGCAAGTGCCCCTATTGCGACTTCAACTCGCACGAGCGCGGGGACGCGCTGCCCGAGCGCGAGTATGTCGATGCGCTGGTCGCGGACCTCGAGGCCATGCTGCCCGCGGTATGGGGGCGCCGGCTCGCCTCGGTCTTCATCGGCGGCGGCACGCCGAGCCTGTTCTCGCCCGAGGCGATCGACCGGCTGCTGGCGGCGGTGCGCGCGCGCCTGACGCTCGCGCCGGAGGCCGAGGTGACGCTCGAGGCCAACCCGGGAACGGCGGAAGCCGGGCGCTTCCGCGGCTACCGCGACGCCGGCGTCAACCGGCTTTCGCTCGGCATCCAGAGCTTCGACGACGCGAAGCTGCGAGCGCTCGGCCGCATCCACTCGGCCGCGGAAGCGCAGCGCGCGATCGAGATGGCGCAGGCGAGCTTCGACAACGTCAACCTCGATCTCATGTACGGGCTGCCGGAACAGACGCTCGGCGAGGCGCGCGCGGACCTGCGCGAGGCGCTGCGTTTTGGCACTGCCCACCTCTCGGCCTACCAGCTGACGCTCGAGCCGAACACCGTTTTCCATCGCAAGCCGCCGCCGCTGCCGGAGCACGACGCCTGCGCCGACATGCAGCTCGCGGTCGAGGAGCTCGCAGCAGAGGCGGGCTTGGAGCACTACGAGACCTCTGCTTTCGCGCGACCGGGCATGCGCTGCCGGCACAACCTCAACTACTGGGAGTTCGGCGATTACCTCGGCCTGGGGGCCGGTGCGCACGGCAAGATCAGCTTTGCCGACCGCGTGACGCGCCACGAACGTGCCAAGCAGCCGCGCGAGTACATGGCCACCGCGGGCACTGCGCAGGAGAAGGTGATCGCGCCGCGCGAGCTGCCCTTCGAGTTCATGCTGAACGCGCTACGCCTGGTCGACGGGGTGCCGGCCGAGCTGTTTCCCCTGCGCACGGGGCTCGACGCGGCGGTAATCGCGCGCCGGCTGGCGCTGGCGCAGGAAAAAGGACTGATCGAGGCGGACCCGCTGCGCATCCGCCCGACGCGGCGCGGGCGCCTGTTTCTCAACGAACTGCTGCAGCTGTTCCTGGACTGATCCAGCGTGCAAGAAGCGGGCGGTGGGCATCCGTCCAGCGCGCGAGCGCGTCGTCCTTGCCCTCGAACACGCGGCGCAGAAAAGCGAGCGCGAGCTCCTTGGTCGCTGCTTTCACCTTGGGGTTGAGCTCGACGCCGCCCGTGCCGCCGCGATTGGTGAAGATGCTGTGCGAGCCGCCCTCGAACACCGCCAGCGCCTTGAGCGGGCTGCCGACCGCCTCGAACACCGCGATGCGGTCGCTCGCCGGCGAGTAGTAGCCGGGAATGCGGATGATGTCTTCGGTGGCGGTCACGTGCAGGGTCGGCAGCGTGATCGATCGCAGGATCGCCTTCAGGTCGTCCTCGCCGTAGAAGGGCGGCGCCGAGAGCAGCACCGCCGCGCGCAAGCGCGGCTCGCGCAGCTCGAGCCGGCGCCCGTCGCGCTGCACGCTCGCGCCGGCGGCGAGCATCACGGTATTGGCGCCGTAGGAATGGCCCGCGGCGGCGATGCGCCCGCGGTCCACGCGCGCGCCGAAGGTCTCGTGCGCGAGCAGGCGGTCAAGGGCGAAGCGCAAGTCTTTCACCCGCTCGAGCGCCTCGCGCTCCTGCGCGGCGTCGTGCAGGCGCCCCACGAGGGAAACCGGGTTGCCGACCCACAGCGACCGGTCGCTGCCCACGTGCTGCAGGTGCAGGCTCGCCATGCCGTTGGCGGCGAAGTATTCGCCCAGGTAGCTGTACCCCAGTCGCGAGCCGCCGATGCCGTGCGAGAAGACCACCAGCGGCACCCGCTGGGCGCCCTCCGGCCAGTACAGGCGCACCGGCACGGCACGCTGGCGCGATTCGTCGAACCAGTCCAGATCGTGGGCGGCGGGCTCGCCGCGGGCAAGGCCGGCAGCGAGGAGCGACAGTGAGAGCAGCAGCCAGCGCAACACGTTCAGGATCTCCTGCGAAAAACGAAGTCGTGCACCTTGTGACCAAGCTTCAGGCCGCGAAGTTCGAATTTGGTCGGCGGGCGCGTGGAGACACCATTGTCCCGGCGCAAGCCCGGCTCCGCCATAAGGACTTCTACTATCTGCGCTGCGTAGTCCTCCCAGTCGGTGGCGGCGTGCAGGGCGCCCCCGGGGGCGAGCTTGCGGGCAGCCAGCGCAGCGAAAGCAGGCTGCACCAGGCGACGCTTGTGATGCCGCTTCTTCGGCCAGGGATCGGGGAAGAACAGGTGGATGCCGGCCAGCGAGCCATCCGGGATCATGTGCTCGAGCACTTCGAGCGCATCGTGGCGGATCACGCGCACGTTCCCGAGCTGCTCCTGCTCGATGAGCTTCAAGAGGCTGCCGACCCCCGGCCCATGCACCTCCACGGCAATGAAATCGGTGTCCGGGCGTTCCTTGGCGATGCGTGCGGTGGTTTCGCCCATGCCGGAACCGATCTCGAGCACCAGCGGCGCCCCGCGGCCAAAGACAGCCCGAGGATCGAGGTTCTCCTCGCGGTAGGCGATGCCGTAGGCCGGCATCAGCTCGGCGAGCGCGCGCTCCTGCGCGCCGGTCACGCGCCCCTGGCGGAGCACGTAACTGCGGACCGTGCGCCTCACGCGGCTTTCGTGCGGGAAGGCTCGATTCTGCCTTCGGTGGGCGAGGAGGGCGCGGCGCTGTAGAGCTTCTTCGGCATGCGGCCGGCGAGAAACGCCTCGCGGCCGGCTTCCACCGCCTTCTTCATGGCGCGCGCCATCGCCACCGGGTCCCTGGCGGCGGCCACTGCCGTGTTCATCAACACGCCGTCGCAGCCCAGCTCCATCGCGATGGCGGCATCCGAGGCCGTGCCCACGCCCGCGTCCACGATCACCGGCAGCTTCACCGCGTCGATCACCAGCTGCACGTTCCAGGGATTGAGGATGCCCATGCCCGAGCCGATGAGGGAGGCGAGGGGCATGATGGCGACGCAGCCCAAGTCCTGGAGCATCTTCGCCTGGATCGGGTCGTCGGAGCAGTACACCATCACCTTGAAGCCTTCCTTCACCAGCACGTCCGCGGCCTTGAGCGTCTCCGGCATGTTCGGATAGAGCGTATGCGGGTCGCCCAGCACCTCCAGCTTCACCAGGTCGTGGCCGTCGAGCAGCTCGCGCGCCAGGCGCAGCGTGCGCACCGCGTCCTCGGCGCTGTAGCAGCCCGCGGTGTTCGGCAGATAGGTGAACCTCGATGGCGGCAGCGCCTCCAGCAGGCTCGGCTCGTTGGCGTTCTGGCCGATGTTGGTACGGCGGATCGCGACGGTGACGATCTCCGCGCCGGAGGCCTCGACCGCCGCGCGCGTCTGCGCGAAGTCCTTGTACTTGCCGGTGCCGATCAACAGGCGCGAGGCATAGGCCTTGCCGGCGATGACGAAGGTATCGCTCACCCGCCCCCCACCGCCACCACGATCTCGAGACGGTCGCCGTCGGCGACCACGGTGGATCCGTGCGCGCTCTTCGGCACGATCTCGCCGTTTCTTTCCACGGCCACGCGCTTGCCCGCGAGCGCCAGCACCGAGATCAGGTCGGTCACTGCGAGCGGGCGATCGAAGCGGCGCGCCGCCCCGTTCACAATCACTTGAATCATAAGGAGTAATGATACACTCGCGGACAACCCGCGGGTGTAGTTCAATGGCAGAACGGCAGCTTCCCAAGCTGCATACGAGGGTTCGATTCCCTTCACCCGCTCCAGAACGCCAACGACATGCCAATCACCTTCGACGGAAAACTCGTAGTGGCGATCTCCTCGCGGGCGCTGTTCGACTTCGAGGAGGAAAACCGCGTGTTCGAGCGCGACGGCGAGCACGCCTACGTCACGCTGCAGCTGGGGCGGCTGGAGGTGCCGGCGAAGCAGGGCGTGGCCTTCCCGCTGGTGAAGAAGCTGCTCGCCTTCAACACGCCGGATGCGCACCGCGTGGAGGTGGTGATCCTCTCGAAGAACGATCCGGTGAGCGGCCTGCGCGTGTTCCGCTCGGCGCAGCGCGAAGGCCTGCGCGTGGAGCGCGGCGTGTTCACGCGCGGGCGCCATCCCTACCGGTACCTGGACGCGCTGCGCGCCAACCTGTTCCTCTCCGCGAACGAGCAGGACGTGATCAGCGCGCTGGAGGCGAACATTCCCGCCGCGCGCGTGGTGCCGGAATCGGCGCAGGCCGCGGGCCGGCACCAGGACGAGGTGCGCATCGCCTTCGACGGCGATGCGGTGCTGTTCTCGGACGAAGCCGAGCGCGTCTACCAGCGCGACGGCCTGGAGGCCTTCACCCGCCACGAGACCGCGCGCGTGGACACGCCGCTGCCGCCGGGGCCGTTCAAGCCGCTGCTCGAGGCGCTGCACCGGCTGCAAACCGCGGGCACCACCATGCGCCTGCGCACGGCTCTGGTCACCGCGCGCAGCGCGCCCGCGCACGAGCGCGCGATGCGCACGCTGATGCACTGGAGGATCGCGGTGGACGAGGCGATGTTCCTCGGCGGCCTGGACAAGGGCGAGTTCCTCAAGGCCTTCGAGCCGGATTTCTATTTCGATGACCAGCGCGGCCACGTCGAGTCGGCCGGCCGCCATGTCGCCACGGGGCATGTGCCCTTCGGCATAGCCGGGAGAAAGCCTGCATGAAGATCCTGAAGTACTCCCTGTATGCACTGCTTGCGCTCGTGCTGCTCGCTGTTGCGGCGGCCGCGATCCTGGCGCTTACCTTCGATCCCAACCAGTACAAGGACGAGGTGGAGAAGCTGGTCAAGGAGCGCACTGGGCGCACCCTCAAGTTCCACGGCGACGTCAAGCTCGCGTTCTGGCCTTCACTCGGCGTGACAGTGGGCAAGGTGACCCTCTCGCGGCGCGCGAGCGAGCACGATTTCGCGGCCTTCGATTCGGCCCACGTCTCGGTGGGCGTGATGCCGCTGCTGCGCGGGCAGGTGGCGGTCGACCAGGTGCGCATCGCCGGACTGCGGGCAAGCGTGATCCGCGCCAAGGGCGGCAAGTTCGATTTCGAAGACCTGATGGGTGCCGCGGGAGCCCGGAAGCCGGCAGCGCCGGGCGCCGCGCCCGGCAAGGTGCAGTTCGACGTCGCCGGCATCCAGATCGAGCGTGGCACGCTCGCCTACAAGGACGAGGGCACGGGCCAGACCCTCGAGGTGGGACACCTCGAACTGCGCACCGGTCGCATCGCCGAGGACGTGCCCGGAAAGATGTCCCTCAGCGCCCTGGCGAAGGGCAAGAACCCGCTGGTGGACCTCAAGATCGCGCTCGAATCCGGCTATCGCCTGAGCCCGTCGCGCCAGGAGTACGCGCTCACGGGACTCAGTTTGCGCGTCGATGGCGCCGCGGCGGAGTTCAGCCGCCTCGCACTCTCGCTCGCCGGGGACGTGCGCGCCGACCTGGCGAAGGAGAACGTGAGCGCCGATCTCACCGCCAAGTTCGACGAAACCACCATCAAGGCCAAGGCCGCGATGACGAAGTTCGCCGCACCGCACTACGGCTTCGACGTCGACGTGGACAAGATCAACCTCGACCGCTACCTCGTGGCGAGCCCCAAGGCGAAGCCGGCGCCGGGCGCGGGCGCCAAGGTGGACGTGGACGTGCCGGTGGACCTGAGCGGCCTCAAGGGACTCAGCGCGGACGGCAAGCTCGCGGTGGGCGCCTTGCAGGTGCAGGGCCTGAAGCTCACCGAGGTCAGGACGCAGTTGCGCGCGGCAGGCGGCCGCGCGGAGCTCGCGCCGCATTCGGCGAAGCTCTACGAAGGCACGCTCGCCGGTGCGTTGACGCTGAACGCCAGCGGCAACCGCATCGCGTTGAAGGAAGCGCTCAGCAACGTCGCCATCGGCCCCCTGGTGAAGGACGCGGCCGGGCGCGATGCGCTCGAGGGGCGCGGCAACATCGCGCTCGACGTGACGGCGGCCGGCGACACCGTCAACGCGATGAAGAAAGCGCTCGCCGGCACGGCGCGCGTGGCACTGCGCGACGGCGCGCTCAAGGGCATCAACCTCACCGAGGCGCTGAGGAAGACGCGCGCGGCGTTCGGCTCGAAGTCGGCGCAGCAGCAGCCTTCCGACACCGCTCAGCGTACCGACTTCTCGGAGATGACCGCGAGTTTCGTCATCAAGAACGGCGTGGCGCGCAACGACGACCTCGACGTCAAGGCGCCGGTGCTGCGCCTTGGCGGGGCGGGCGACATCGACATCGGCAATTCGCGGCTGAACTACGTCGCCAAGGCGACCGTGGTGGCGACCTCCAAGGGCCAGGGCGGCGCGGATCTCGACCACCTCGCCGGCCTCACCATCCCGGTCAAGCTGACGGGCCCGTTCGACGCGCCCAAGTACGAGATCGACTACGGCGCGCTCGCCTCGCAGGCGGCAAAGGCGAAGGCCGCGGAGAAGGTGCAAGAGAAGCTGAAGGACTTGCTGCGCCGGCGCTAGCGAGCTGAACGGGGCACCGCTAGATGCGGGCTTCCTCCACGGCGTGGCAGGCCACCGCGCCGCTCGCCGGCCCCAGCAGAATCGGCCGCTCGGCGCGGCAACGATCGTTGGCGTGCGGGCAGCGCGGGTGGAAGGCGCAGCCGGCGGGCGGCGCGAGCGGGTTCGGCACCTCGCCCGCCACGGGCGTGCGCGCCTTGCCCGTCATCTGCAGGTCCGGGATCGCGTCCATCAGCATGCGCGTATAGGGGTGCCGCGGTGCGGCGAACAGCTTGTCCGCCTGGGCGAGCTCGACCACGCGCCCGAGATACATCACGCCCACCCGGTCGGCGATGTGCGAGACCACCGCGAGGTTGTGCGAGATGAAGAGGTAAGTCAGGCCCAGGCGCTCCTGCAGGTCGGTCATCAGGTTGAGGATCTGCGCCTGTACCGAGACGTCAAGCGCGGAGGTCGGCTCGTCGCAGACCAGGAATTCCGGGTTGCCCGAGAGCGCCCGCGCGATCGAGATGCGCTGGCGCTGCCCGCCGGAGAACTCGTGCGGAACCTTCTCGCCCTCCTCGGGTGCGAGGCCCACCTGGCGCAGCAACTCCGCGACGCGCTGGCGCTCGGCCTCGCGGCTCGCAACCAGCCCGAGCACGCGGATCGGCTCGGCGACGATGTCGCGCACGCGCCAGCGCGGGTTGAGGCTGGCGTAGGGATCCTGGAAGATCATCTGCATGCGCCGGCGCAGCGCGGGCGCATCGGTGCCGGGCGCGGCCAGATCCAGGCCGTCGAACGCAATGCGGCCGCGCGTGAGCGGATACAGCCCTACGATGAGCCGCGCGACGGTGGACTTGCCGCAGCCGGACTCGCCCACCAGCGCCAGGGTCTCTCCCTTCTCGACCTCGAAGGAAACGCCGTCCACCGCGCGCAGCAGCTGCCGCGGCGCGCCCTCGAGCACGCGGTTGAGCCAGGGCCGCGAGACGTCGAAATCCCGTCCCACGTCCTGCAGCTGCACCAAGGGACGCTTGTCGGCGCTCACCGGGGCCCGTTGGCATACAGCCAGCAGGACGCGAGCGCGCTGCCGACCGGCAGCAGCTCGGGCCGCTCGGCGGCGCAGCGCGCGAAGCGCTGCGGGCAGCGCGGATTGAACGCGCAGCCCGGCGGAATGGCGTTCAGGCGCGGCATGGCGCCGTCGATCTGCACCAGGCGGCCGTGGCGCCTTGCGCCCGCGGCCCCGGGACTCGCGGTGGCTTCGGCGAGCTTCGGGATCGAGCCCATCAATCCGGCGGTGTAGGGATGGCGCGGCGCGTGGATCACATCGCGCACTGGCCCCAGCTCCGCCAGGCGCCCGGCGTACATGACCGCAACGCGGTCCGCGGTCTCGGCGATCACGCCCATGTCGTGCGTGATCAGCATCACTGCGGTGCCGTGATCGCGCGCGAGGCGCTTGAGCAAGGTGATGATCTGCGCCTGGATCGAGACGTCGAGCGCCGTGGTGGGCTCGTCGGCGACGATCAGGCGCGGCTCGGCGCACAGCGCGAGCGCGATCACCACGCGCTGGCGCATGCCGCCGGAGAACTGGTGCGGGTAATGGTCGATGCGCGCTTCCGGCGCGGGGATGCCGACCTCCGCCAGCAGCTTCAGCGCGCGCGTGCGCGCCTGCGTCTTGTTGACGTCCAGGTGCGTGAGGATCGTCTCGATGAGCTGGTCACCGACGGTATAAAGCGGATTGAGCGAGGTGAGCGGATCCTGGAAGATGGCGCCGATGCGCCGGCCGCGGATCTTGCGCAGGCGCTCCGGCGGCAGGTTGTCGATGCGCTCGCCTTCGAGCCGGATCTCGCCTGCGGCAATGCGCCCGGGCGGCTCCAGGAGGCCGATGATCGCCATGCCGGTGAGCGACTTGCCGGCGCCGGATTCGCCCACCACGCCGAGCACCTCGCCGGGGGCGATCGCGAACGACACGCCGTCCACCGCCACCAGCGTGCCGCGGCGCGTCGGGAATTCGACGCGCAGGTCCTTCACCTCCAGGAGCGGCGCGTTCACCGGAGCTTGGGGTTGAGCGCGTCGCGCAGCCAGTCGCCCAGCAGGTTCACCGACAGCACCAGCACCACCAGCGCCAGTCCCGGGAACAGCGTGATCCACCATTCCCCCGAGATCAGGAAATCGTTGCCGATGCGGATCAGCGTGCCCAGCGACGGCTGCGTCGGCGGCACGCCCACGCCGAGAAACGACAACGTCGCCTCGGTGATGATGGCGGTGGCGACGTTGATGGTGGCGAGCACCAGCACCGGGCCCATGGTGTTGGGCAGGACGTGGCGCACCATGATGGCGACCGGGTGCCGGCCGATGACGCGTGCCGCCTGCACGTACTCCTTGTTGCGCTCCACCAGCGTCGAGCCGCGCACCGTGCGCGCGTAGTCCACCCACTTCGAGAGGCCGATCGCCACGACGAGCACGTAGATGGCGAGCGCGTCGTGCAGCTCGCGCGGCAGCGCGATGCGCGCCACGCCGTCGATCAGCAGGGCGATCAGGATCGCCGGGAAGGAAAGCTGGATGTCGGCGACGCGCATGATGAAGGCGTCGAGGCGCCCGCCGAGGTAGCCGGCGGCAAGGCCGAGCAGAATGCCGAGCGCGGCGGAGAACAGCACCGCCGCGAGCCCGACGCCGAGCGAGATGCGTGCCCCGTAGATGATGGTGGACAGGACGTCCCGCCCCTGGTCGTCCGTGCCGAGCAGGTACTTCGCGCTGCCCTTCTCCGTCCAGGCGGGCGGCGTGAAGCCGTCCGAGAGGTTCAGCGTCGCGCTGTCGAACGGGTTATGCGGCGCGACCCACGGCGCGAACAGGGCGCCGCCGACGCAGACCAGCGTCAGCAGCGCCGCGACGATCGTGACCGGCGAGCGCCGGAAGCTCCACGCCAGGTCGTGGCCCCAGGCGCGCCGCAGCCAGCCGGCAACCGCGGCCATCGCCTGGAATCCGTTACCCGCGACGCCGCCTCAGTCGATGCGCACGAAGCGCGATTCCGGGCGGTCGTCCGCCTTGTGCACCGTGCTGACGTTGCGCTTCATCGCCCAGGGGCGCAGCTGGTGGTGCAGCGGCACGTAGTAGTAGTTGTCGCGCGTCATCAGCAGCGCCTCGCGCAGCATGGCGTCGCGCTTTTTCACGTCGACCTCGGTCTTCATCGCGTCGACCAGCGCATCGAGCTTGGCGTCGCTGATGCGGCCCAGGTTGAAGCTGCCGTCGGCGCCGGTCGTCTTGGTGCGCATCAGCGACTGCAGCGTGTACAGCCCGTCGAAGGTCGCCACGCCCCAGCCCAGCATGTAGGCGTCATGGTCGAACTTCTGGATCTTCTGGATGAAAGTGGCCATCGGCTGCGCATTCAGCTTCACCTTCAGGCCGATCCGCGCCCACATGCCGACCAGCGCCTGGCAGATTTCCTCGTCGTTGACGTAGCGGTTGTTCGGGCAGTCCAGGCCGAAATCGAAGCCGTTCGGGTACCCCGCCTCGGCCAGCAGCTTCTTGGCGCCGTCCACGTCCACCGGCGCCACCTTGTCGATGTCCGGGGTGTGGCCATGCACGCCGGGCGCGATCATGATCGCCGCGGGGATGGACAGGCCGCGCATGGTGACGCGCTTGATCGCCTCGCGGTCCACCGCGACGTTGAGCGCCTTTCTCACGCGCATGTCCTTGAAGGGGTTCTTGCCCTTGACGCTCGAGTACTTGAGCTCCGGGCTGAACTGGTCCATGCCGATGAAGATGGTGCGCACTTCGTGGCCGTCGAGGACCTTGAGCTTGGGTTCGTTGCGCAACCGCTGCACGTCCTGCGTCGGCAGGTCGGTGACGATGTCCACGTCGCCCGAGAGCAGGGCCGCGATGCGCGTCGCGTCGGCCTTGATCGGCGTGTAGATCACCTCGGTGGCGTTGCCCTGCAGCTTGTCCCACCAGGCCGGGTTGGCGGCGAAGACGATGCGCTTGTCCGGCTCCCACAGCTTGATCATGTAGGGGCCCGTGCCGTTGGCGTTGCGCGAGGCGTACGACTCCTCTTTCGCGACGTAATCCTGCACGTTCTCGGACTTGTTCTTCACCGACCAGGCCTTGCTCATGATGCGGAAGTCCACCAGCAGCCGCAGCAGCACCGGGTTCGGCCCGCCGAGGATCAGGTCCACGGTGTGGTCGTCGATCTTCTTCACTTCCTTCACGCCGGAGACGTAGATCTGGTTGGTGCCCTTCGGCTGGGTGATGCGGCCATAGGAGAACACGACGTCGTCCGCGGTAAAGGGCGTGCCGTCGTGGAACTTGACGCCTTTGCGCAGGTTGAAGCGGTATTGCGTGGGCGAGATCAGCTGCCAGCTGGTGGCGAGGCTGGGCTCCACCTGGAAGTCCTTCGTGTAGCGCACCAATCCCTCGTAGGTGTGCTGCAGGATGCCGTGGGTGGTGGCGTGGTTCTGCGAGTGCGGATCCAGCGTCAGGATGTCGTTCTGCGCGCCCCACTTGAGCGTCGCCGCCTGGGTCGTCGCGCAGGCGGCAACCAGCGCCGCGGCCAGCAGGTGTCTGAGTTTCATTGCGTCGGTCTCCCTTTACTTGAGTGGCAGCGATTCCTCGGCGAGCGCGGCCAGGTAGCCGGCGCCGAGCGGAATCACCTCGTCGTTGAAATCGTAGCCCGGGTTGTGCAGGAAGCAGCCACCTAGGCCGCCGCCCTGGCCGAGGAACACGTAGGCGCCCGGGCGCGCCTGCAGCATAAAGGAGAAGTCCTCGCCGCCCATGGTCGGCTCGCCGTCGGTCACCACGTTGTCCTTGCCGAACACCTTTTCGCCGACGCGCGCGGCGAACGCGGACTCCTTCTCGGAATTGATGGTCGCCGGGTAGCCGCGGCGGTACTCGATCTCCGCGGCAGCGCCCATGCCCTGAGACACCCCGGTGACGATCTCGCGCA
>DASTHP010000028.1:0-3964 GCA_035718125.1 Burkholderiales bacterium
CTGTCGGCCGCGGTGCGCGAGGGCGCGCGCGTATTCAACGCGCCCGATGCGATCCGCGACCACAACGAGAAGCTCGCCATCGCCGAGTTCCCTGCCCTGGTCGCGCCCACGCTGGTGGCGCGCGAGCCGCAGCGGCTGCACGCCTTCATCGAGGCGCAGCGCGACGTGGTCCTGAAGCGCCTGGACGTGATGGGCGGCGAGAACATCTTCCGCGTGCGCACCGACGACCCGAATCGCAACGTGATCGTCGAGCTGATGGCGCAGGGGGGCGCGCGCAGCGTCATGGCGCAGCGCTACATCCCCGAGATCCGCGACGGCGACAAGCGCATCCTGCTGATCGACGGCAAGCCGGTGCCGCACTGCCTCGCGCGCATTCCGAAGGCCGGCGAGTCGCGCGGCAACCTCGCCGCCGGCGGCACCGGCGTCGCGCAGCCGCTCTCGGCACGCGACCGCGAGATCGCCTCGGCGATCGGGCCCAAGCTCGCCGCGCGCGGGCTGCTGCTGGTGGGCCTGGACGTGATCGGCGACTGGCTCACCGAGGTCAACGTCACCAGCCCCACCTGCTTCCGCGAGATCCAGGATCAGACCGGGCTGGATGTGGGCGGCCTGTTCATCGAGGCGCTGGCGGCAAAGGTGGGCGCGTGATCGGCGTGCTGGTGATCTCGCACGGCGCCATCGGCGAGACGCTGCTGGCGAGCGCCGAGGCGATCCTGGGGGTAAAGCAGGCGCAGGTGGCCACCCTGGGTGTGTCGCGCGGCGACGACCCCGACCAGGTGCTGGCGCGCGCGCGCGGCCTCGCCGCGCAGCTCGACAGCGGCGCGGGCGTGCTGGTGCTCACCGACATGTTCGGCGCCACCCCGTGCAATGTGGCCTCGCGCCTGCTCGCCGATGGCCGCGTCGAAGGCGTGTCCGGCGTGTCGCTGCCGATGCTGGTGCGCGTGCTCTCGGGGCGCAACGGCTCGCTGCCCGCGGCGGTGCAGCGCGCGCTCACGGGCGGTGCCGAGGGCGTGGTGCACATGAACACGGACAGCTGCGGTGGCTAGCGCCGAGCTCACCATCGTCAACAAGCTGGGCCTGCACGCGCGCGCCTCGGCCAAGCTCACGCAGGTGGCGAGCGGCTTCAAGAGCGATGTCTGGCTGACGCGCAACGGCCGGCGCGTGAACGCCAAGAGCATCATGGGCGTGATGATGCTCGCCGCCGGCAAGGGCGCGTCGGTGCTGGTGGAGGCGGATGGCGAGGACGCGGACGCAGCCCTCGCCGCGCTGCGGGCGCTGATTGCGGACCGCTTCGGCGAAGGGGAATGAACTTCGTCCTGCACGGCTCGAGCGTCGCCTCGGGCATCACCATCGGCCACGCGCACCTCGTCTCGAGCGCGCGGCTGGAGGTCGCGCACTACGAGGTCGCCGAGGAAACGGTGCCCGCCGAGATCTTCCGCTTCGACGCGGCCATCGCGCGCGCCAAGCAGGAGCTGGCGCTGCTCGAGACCCAGATGCCCGGGGACGCGCCGGCGGAGTTCGGCGCCTTCATCAACCTGCACCGCATGATCCTGGAGGACTCGTCGCTATCGCACGTGCCGCGCGAGATCATCCGCGAGCGCCGCTGCAACGCCGAGTGGGCGCTGGTGCAGCAGATGGAGACCCTGGTCGAGCAGTTCGAGGCGATGGAGGACGCCTACCTGCGCGAGCGGAAGGGCGACATCCAGCAGGTGGTCGAGCGGGTGCTCAAGGCGCTGATGGGCGACAAGGCGCCGGCCGAGCCGCAGCTGTCGGAGGAGCACAAGCTGATCGTGGTGGCACACGACCTCTCGCCCGCCGACATGATCCTGTTCAAGCGTCACGAGTACGGCGGCTTCGTCACCGACGTGGGCGGCGTCACCTCGCACACGGCGATCGTCGCGCGCAGCCTCAACATCCCGGCGCTGGTGGGCCTGCACCACGCGCGCCACATGATCCGCGAGGGCGAGCTGCTGATCGTCGACGGCAACCAGGGCGTGCTGATCGTCGATCCGGATCCGCTGGTGCTCGCCGAGTACCAGCTGCGCCAGTCGCAGCACGAGATCGAGAAGAAAAAGCTGCGGCGGCTCAAGACCACGCCCGCGGCGACCCTCGACGGCGCGGCCGTGGAGCTCTACGCCAACATCGAGCTGCCGCAGGACCTGGACGAGGTGCACGAGGCGGGCGCGCAGGGCATCGGCCTGTTCCGCACCGAGTTCCTGTTCATGAACCGCAAGGACCTGCCCGGCGAGGACGAGCAGTACGAGGCCTACCGCGAAGTGGCGAAGGCCATGGGCGGCCGGCCGGTGGTGATCCGCACCCTGGACGTCGGCGCCGACAAGGCGCTCGCGGGCGAAGCCGCGCAGATGCCCAACCCCGCCCTCGGCCTGCGCGCGATCCGCTACTGCCTTGCGGAGCCGCAGATGTTCCTCGCGCAGCTGCGCGCCATCCTGCGCGCCTCGCGGCACGGCAAGGTGAGGATCCTCTTGCCGATGGTGGCGCACGCGCACGAGGTCGAGCAGGCGCTCGCCTTCATCGGGCAGGCGAAGCAGCAGCTCGACGACAGCGGCGTGGCCTACGACAAGGGCGTCGAGGTCGGCGGCATGATCGAGATCCCGGCGGCGGCGCTCGCGCTGCCGATGTTCATGAAGCGGCTGGACTTCCTGTCGCTGGGCACCAACGACCTGATCCAGTACACGCTGGCCATCGACCGCACCGACGACGCGGTGGCGCACCTCTACGATCCGCTGCACCCGGCGGTGCTGCACCTGGTGGCGCACGTCATCCAGACCGCCACGCGCGGCGAGGTGCCGGTGGCGGTGTGTGGCGAGATGGCGGGCGACCTCGCGCTCACGCGCTTGCTGCTGGGCTTCGGGCTGCGCAACTTCTCGATGCACCCGGCGCAGCTGCCGGCGATCAAGGAGCGCGTGCTGCGCACCAATCTGGCCGAGGCGCAGCCGATCGCGCAGAAGGTGCTGCGCTCGGCCGACCCGGCGAAGACCCGCGAGCTCATCGCCAGGCTCAATTCCTGAGGAGGACACATGAAGAGAACCCTGCTGGCCGCCGTGCTGGCGATTTCCGCGACCTGTGCGCTGGCGCAGCCCTACCCGTCGCGCCCCGTGAAGCTGGTGGTGCCGTTTCCCGCCGGCAGCGCCACCGACCAGGTGGCGCGCGTTCTCGGCCAGCAGCTGCAGGAGGCGCTCAAGCAGCCCTTCGTGGTGGAGAACAAGGCCGGCGCGCAGGGCTCGATCGCCGCGGCCGAGGTGGCCAGGGCCGTGCCCGACGGCTACACGCTGATGGTGACCACCAACACGCCGCAGGCGGCGAACGTCAGCCTGTTCAAGAAGCTCAACTACGACCCGGTGAAGGATTTCGCGCCGATCGCGCGGCTGGGCACCATCTCGTTCATGATCATGGTGCGCAACGACTTTCCGGCGCAGAATTTCAAGCAGTTCCTCGCGCACGCGCGCGCGAACCCCGGCAAGCTCTCTGCGGGGTACGGCTCCGCCGGCTCGCAGGTCTCGCAGGCCATGCTGCGCTCCATGGCGAAGATCGATTTCGTCGACGTGCCCTACAAGGGCCTGCCGCAGGCGATCACTGACGTGCTGGGCGGCTCCATCGCCTTCACGTTCGCCGATCTCGCCAACGCGCTGGCGCAGCAAAAGGGCGGCAAGATGCGCGGCCTCGCCGTGACTTCGGAGAAGCGCAGCGCGCTTGCGCCCGAGGTGCCCGCCATCGCCGAGGAGCTGCCCGGCTACGAGCTGATCGCCTGGTTCGCGCTGATGGCGCCCGCGGGCACGCCGCCGGAGATCGTCGCGCGCCTGCACCAGCTCACTGCGGCCTCGCTCGCCAAGCCGGACATCGTCGCGCGCTTTGCCACCATCGGCACCGACGTCGCGCCGATGAACCCCGAGCAACTGGGGGCATTCATCCGCTCCGAGATCGCCAAGTGGGCGCGGATGACCAAGGA
>DASTHP010000029.1:0-20567 GCA_035718125.1 Burkholderiales bacterium
TTGGCGAAGCTCACGTCGTCCTCGTAGATCTCGTCGGCGTTGACGAAGCGAAAGCTGCGCTGCGCGCGTGCGAAGAGCGCCGTGCCGGCGCCGAGCCCCTGCCGCAAGCCGACTTCCCACGCGTGCTGCTGCTGGGTCTCCTGCACGGGCGGCGCCTGCGTGGCGAACCCTGCGCCCGGCGCGGCGGGATCGAGCAGGTCGCTGGCGTCGTACTTGACGCGCTCTTCGCGCCAGCCGAGCGTGAGCAGGCTTGCCGGCGCCAGCTGAATCGCGTCCTGCAGGTAGTAGCCCTGCACGTCCTGGTCGACGCGCACGCGGTTGATCGGCTGGCCGAGGTTTTCCGGCAAGTCGCTGCGGCGCGAGTCGTAGCGCCAGCCGTACCAGTCGGCGCCCAGGGTCAGCGTGTGGCGCATGCCGCCGAGCGCGAAGGGCACGCGCACCCGCGGCGTGAGGGCGGTCAGATCCAGCCGGTCGTCGCGCGCAATCGGAAAGCCGGACTGGTCGAAGTAGGACAGCTGGTCCTTGCCGCGCCAGTCGGCGCCGACGGTGAGCTCCGCCTCGCCGATGCGCGTGCCGAAAGTGGCGCCCGCGCGCTCGCCGTCGCGGCTCGACCAGTCGAGCGGCGTCTGCGCGCCGCGCGGGTCGGTGGTGTATTCGTCCAAGCCGATGGAGGGCTGCACGCGCCGCGCGCCCGGCAGCCGCAGGTCCTGCCGGTCCAGGCCGAGGCGCAGATCGAGGTAGCCCTCGCTCAGGTCCCAGCGCAGGTTGACGCCGGCGTTCTGCTGCTCGTTGCGGTTGTTATCGCGGTATCCCGAGGAGTCGTAGCCGTGCAGCACCGCGCTGATGCCGAAGGCCTGCGTGGTGGTGCTGCCGTAGAGCTGTCCTTCGAGGGTGCCGTAGCTCGCCACGCGGCCGAGCGCTTCCGCGCGGCGGCCCTGCTTGAGCGGCGAGCGCGTGACGATGTTCACCACGCCCGTGGTCGCGCCGTCGCCATAGAGCACTGCGCCGGTGCCGCGCAGGATCTCGATGCGCTCCACCGCCGCGAGCGGGATCGCCGCCCACTGCACGCCGGAGAGGTCCGCGTCGGTGACGCGCCGCCCATCCACCAGCACCAGCGTGTTCTGCGTGGCGGTGGCGCCGAAGCCGCGCAGGTCCACCGCGGTGGACGCGGCATTGTTGCCGTAGAAGTCCTTCATCGTCACGCCGACCTGCTCGGAGAGCAGCTCGGGCAGGGTACGCGCCGCGCTTTTCTGGATGTCCTCGGCGCTGAGCACGGTGACGCTCGCGGGCAGGCGCCGCGCGTCTTCCGGAAAGCGCGTCGCGCTGATCACCACGGCGTCGGACTGGGCAAGCGCCGGCATCGCGAAGGCCGCGATCATTGCCAGGGCGGTAAAGCGCATGAGACCCCTCCTTGGGCGTCATCCCCGACGCCGTAAAGCGGTTGCGCAACACCACAAGGCCGGTCTCCGGACTCGCGAGTCGGCGCCTGACCTGCGCCGGATGCGTCGCCTTCCCGTGGCCTCCTGCACCACAGTGGCCGGGTGACGCACCCTCTCGCTTACCGTTGCGGGGGCAGTACAGGAATTGCGCCTCGGTTGCCGCCGGACGCGCACCTGTTTCCCGTTTCATCCCCGCGAAGCGAATCTCCGCGGGGACACCTTGCAGCTGATCCTGCGAGCGATTATACAAACCGGCATGCGCCGCGCAATGCTGCTCGCGCTCGTCCTTTGCGCCAGCGCGCATGCGCAGGTGCGCGTGACCGACGACTACGGCCGCGACGTGCGGCTCGCGACGAGCGCGCAGCGCGTCGTAAGCCTCGCGCCGCACCTCACCGAACTGATGTTCGCTGCCGGCGCCGGCGCGAAGCTCGCGGGCGCCATCGACTACAGCGACTATCCGCCCGAGGCAAGATCGCTGCCGCGCGTGGGCAGCGAGGCGGCGATCGACCTGGAGGCGGTAGTGGCGCTCGCGCCCGACCTCGTCATCGCATGGCCCAACGCCGGCAGCGCGCGCGCCGTGGAACGCATCGCCGCGCTCGGCATCCCCGTGTTCCGCTCGGAGCCCCGCGAACTGGAGGACATCGCGCGCACCCTCGAAACCCTCGGCACGCTCGCGGGCACGCAGACGGTCGCCGGCGCCGCGGCCCGCGCGTTCCGCGCGCGCGCGGCGCGCATCGAGCGCGCCTACGGCCAGCGGCCGCGGGTGCGCGTGTTCTACCAGGTCTGGGACCGGCCACTCGTGACCGTGAGCGGCGCGCACGTGATCAGCAAGGTGATGCGCCTGTGCGGGGGCGAGAACGTGCTGGCCAGGCTGCCGGGGATCGCCCCCGAGATCGACCGGGAGACGGTGCTGCGCGCCGACCCGGAGGCCATCGTGGCGAGCAGCCCGGATGGGGGGCGGCCTGCCTGGCTCGACGACTGGAAGGCCTTCCCCGCGCTCGCCGCAGTGCGGCACGGCAACCTCTACGCCATCCGGCCCGAGCTGCTGCAGCGGCATACGCCGCGCCTGCTGGATGGCGCGGAGGAACTTTGCCGCATTCTCGAGGAGGTGCGCGGCAAGCGGGTACGATAGTACCGCTCCGGCATCACGTCAGGAAACACATTCACAACCGCCCCTACCTTCTTGACGCTGCGGTGGAATTGAAAGATAGTGTGCCGCGTGGAGGCGGAGTTCAACTCGCTCGAGGACAAGGTCGCGCAGTTCGTGGGCCTGTGCGAGCGGCTGCGCGCCGAGAACATCACGCTGCGCCAGCAGCTGGTGGCCGCGCAGAACGACGCCAAGCGCCTGAACGAGAAGATTGACGGCGCCCGCGCCAGGGTCGAGCAGCTGCTCGCGCGCCTGCCCGAGTGAGCGCCAACGAGAAGCGCGTGGCCGCCGGCGCCAAATCGATCGAAGTCACCGTGCTGGGCCGCAGCTACACCGTTGCCTGCGACGATGGCGAGCGCGAAGCGCTGATGAAAGCGGTTGCTTACCTCGACGGCAAGATGGCCGAGATCAAGAGGGTCGGCAAGGTCGTCGGCACCGAGCGCATCGCCGTCACCGCCGCGCTCAACCTTGCGCACGAGCTGCTGTCGATGCGGCTGGGCGAAGGCTTTGACGTCGGCGAGGCGCGGCGTAGAATCGGCGACATCGAGGCGAAGCTGGAAGCGGCTCTCGCCAAGCAGGAGAAGCTGTTCTAGCGTCTGCCGGGGCGCGACCGCCCGGCCCGATGTTCCCTGCTGTGTTCGACCGGGCCCTTATTTTCCGAACCGATAGCTTCCTTAGGTTGCCGACCTAGCGTCACCGTTGCGATCGTCCCTCCTTCGGGTGCCGGACGAACCTGAGGTGACCGGAAAGCGACCGCCCTGACAAGCACAGGGTTCGGGAGCCGGGCCCACCGGCACGCGCGGGGAGCACCACCCCCACATGAATTATTGGCTGATGAAGTCCGAGCCCGACGAGTGCTCGATCGACGATGCGCTCGCCGCCCCGGGACGCCTCACGCCGTGGACCGGCGTGCGCAACTACCAGGCGCGCAATTTCATGCGCGACCAGATGAGGACCGGCGACGGCGTGCTGTTCTACCACTCCAGTTGCGAGGTGCCGGGCATCGCCGGGCTGGCGGAGGTCGCCTCCGCGCCTTACCCGGACCCCACGCAGTTCGCGCGCAAGAGCCCCTACTACGATCCGCAGTCCAGGCGCGACGCGCCGCGCTGGGTCGCGCTCGACATTCGCGCGCTGAGGAAGACGCGTCTTGTGCCGGTCGCCGAGCTCAAGGCGGCCAGGCCGCTGGCGAAGATGTGGACGCTGCGCCCCGGCAATCGCCTCTCGATCACGCCCGTCACCGCCGCCGAGTGGAAGCACATCGGCAAGATGCTCGGGTGACCAACGACACGCTGCTGCGCGCGCTCGCGCGCGAGCCCACCGACTACACGCCGATCTGGCTGATGCGCCAGGCGGGCCGCTACCTGCCCGAGTACAACGCGACGCGCGCGCGCGCCGGCAGCTTCCTGGCGCTCGCCAAGTCGCCCGCGCTCGCCACCGAGGTGACGCTGCAGCCGCTGGAGCGCTTCGCGCTCGACGCCGCGATCCTGTTCTCCGACATCCTGACGGTGCCCGACGCGATGGGCCTGGGGCTGTACTTCGCCGAGGGCGAGGGCCCGCGCTTCGAGCGCCCGCTGCGCGACGAGGCGGCGATCCGCGCGCTCGCCGCGCCGGATCCCGCCGTACAGTTGCGCTACGTGATCGACGCGGTGCGCCAGATCCGCCAGGCGCTGGCCGGCCGCGTGCCGCTCATCGGCTTCTCCGGCAGCCCCTTCACGCTCGCCTGCTACATGGTGGAGGGTTCGGGCAGCGACGACTGGCGCGCGCTGAAGACGATGCTCTATGCGCGCCCGGACCTGCTGCATCGCATCCTGGAAGTGAATGCCCGCGCCGTCACCGACTACCTCAACGCGCAGATCGAGGCGGGCGCGCAGGCGGTGATGCTCTTCGATACCTGGGGAGGGCAGCTCTCGCACGCCGGCTACGAGACGTTCTCGCTCGCCTACTCGCGGCGCGTGATCGCGGGACTGCGCAAGCAGTCCGAAGGCCGGCGCGTGCCCTCGATCCTCTTCACCAAGGGCGGCGGCGCCTGGCTCGAGCCGATGGCAGCGAGCGGCTGCGACGCGCTGGGGCTGGATTGGACGACGGATCCCGGCGCGGCACGCAATTCGGTCGGCGCGCGCGTCGCCCTGCAGGGCAATCTCGATCCGGCGGCACTGTTTGCGCCTGCGGAGCGCGTGCGCGCGGAGGCGCGTCGCGTGCTCGATGCCTTCGGCGCGGCTCCCGGCCACGTGTTCAATCTCGGCCACGGCATCGCACCGCAGACGCCGGTCGAAAGCGTCGCCGCCCTCGTGGACGAAGTGCGCACTTACAGCAGGAAGATGCGCGCGAGCGCGCAAACAAAAGCTTGACTTATGCACAAAATCGCGTTCTTCCTGGACAAAAGTCGCCGCAGGGCACGATTGCCCGGGGATTAGACGCAACTCTTTGATATTGCAGATGAAGTACCGCTCTTCGCCAGAGATACCACAGACCCGCGCCTCAGGGCGGCCGAGTGTGACGCCCGGGTGACCGGCTTATTCACATTCTTATCCACACCCCTTGTGGGCAAGGCGAAATGCCTTTGCGCGGCAAGGCTTACCGCGGGATTCGCGAGTCTTCGGATCAACTCGAAAAACTAACTGCTTGCGGCACTTTTGGATTCGGGCCGCGAGAATGGCGGCTTCCCTCTGACGATGCGGCTGGCGCGCGTCGCGCTCGATGTGCCGCTGGCGACGCTGTTCGACTACGCGCTGCCGGATGAACTCGCGGTCAGCGCGGGCGATCGCGTCATCGTGCCCTTCGGCACGCGCTCCCGCGTCGGCGTCGTCGTCGAGGAAGCCGACGCGAGCGCGATTCCCGCGAAGCGGCTGAAGCCGGTCAGCCGCGTCCTCGAGGACGCGCCGCGCCTCTCGGCGCACTGGCTGGAGCTCATGCGCTTTCTCGCCGGGTACTACCAGCGTCCGCTTGGCGAGACCGTCATCGGAGCGCTGCCGCCGCGCCTGCGCTCGATCAAGCCGCTGCCCAAGAAGGCGGGCATCGCGGCGAGCGCGCCGCCCGCGGCGCCACGCCTCGTGTCGGACCACACGCCGACCGATGCCCAGGCGCAAGCGATCTCGCGCATCGGCGATGCACTCGGACGCTTCCAGGCGTTCCTCCTGCACGGCATCACGGGCAGCGGCAAGACCGAGGTCTACCTGCGCTTGATCGCGCGCGTGCTCGAACGCGGCGGGCAGGCGCTGGTGCTGGTGCCCGAGATCAGCCTCACGCCGCAGCTCGAGGCGCGCTTCCGGCACGCCTTTCCGGATGCGCGCATCGCGCTGATGCACAGCGCCTTGCAGGACGTGCCGCGCACCGCGGCCTGGCTCGCGGCGGCGCGCGGCGAGGCGGGCATCGTGCTCGGCACGCGGCTCGCCGTGCTCGCGTCGCTGCCGCGGCTCGCGCTCGTGGTGGTGGACGAGGAGCACGATACCTCGTTCAAGCAGCAGGAGGGCCTGCGCTATTCGGGCCGCGACGCGGCCGTGATCCGCGCCAAGCTCGCCGGCTGCCCGGTCGTGCTCGGCACCGCCACGCCCTCGCTCGAGACCTGGCACAACGCGCTGGCAGGGCGCTACGAGCGCATCTCGCTGCCCGATCGCGCGGTGACGGGCGCGCGCCTGCCAGCGCTGCGCACGCTCGATCTGCGCAATCAGGAGCTCGAGCACGGCTTCGCCGGCGCGCTGCTCGACGCGATCGGCGAGCGCCTGGCGCGCGGCGAGCAGAGCCTCGTCTTCATCAACCGGCGCGGCTATGCCCCGGTGCTCGCCTGCCACGCCTGCGACTGGGCCTCCAGTTGCACGCGCTGCACCGCGCGCATGGTGCTGCACAAGGCGGACCGGCGGTTGCGCTGCCACCATTGCGGCGCGGAAAGCGCCTTGCCGCGCGCCTGCCCCACCTGCGGCAACGTCGATCTCAAGGCGATGGGGCGCGGCACGCAGCGCGTCGAGGAAACGCTCGCGGCGCGCTTTCCGCAGGCACGCATCGTGCGCATCGACCGCGACAGCGCGCGCCGCCGCGCGGACCTGGTGCGCACGCTCGAGGGCATCGCTCGTGGCGAGGCCGACATCCTGGTCGGCACGCAGCTCCTCGCCAAGGGGCACGATTTCCCCATGCTGACGCTGGTCGGCGTGCTCGACGCCGACGGCGCGTTGCTGTCCACCGACTACCGCTCCGCCGAGCGGCTCTATGCGACGCTCGCGCAGGTGGCGGGCCGCGCCGGGCGCCGCGAACGCCCGGGGGAGGTGCTGGTGCAGACGCGCTATCCGCAGCACGCGCTGTTCGCATCGCTGGTGCGCCACGACTACGCGGCCTTTGCGCAAGCGCAGCTCGCCGAGCGCGAGGCCGCCGGCTTTCCGCCCTTCGTGCACGAGGTGGCCCTGCGCGCCGAGGCGCCGAAGCTGGCGCAGGCGATGGCGTTCCTGGAAGAAGCGGCAAGGCTCGTGCCGGCGCCCGAGAGCGTGCGCGTCTACGACCCGGTGCCGCACGTGATCACGCGCCGCGCGGATCTCGAGCGCGCGCAGCTGCTCGTGCAGTCGGCCTCGCGCCCCGCGTTGCAGGAGTTCCTGCACGCCTGGAGCGAACGCCTGTTCGCCACCGCGCCGCGCGGCGTGCGCTGGCACCTCGACGTCGACCCAATAGAGTTCGACTGAGGGGTCAGACCCCAATTTCCACTCGCAAGGGAATTTGGGGTCTGACCCCGGTTTAGAGGCGACCCCGATTTCGATCGCTACCGCCGTATAATTCGCGCCCTCTAGAGATGGCAACCGACCCGAAAACCGCACTTGAAGCGATCCTAGCCGAAGGTGTAAAGCGGTTGTCCGCCGAGCCTATCGAGTTTTCCGTCCAACTCGAGAAGCCACGCAGACCTGAGCACGGTGATTACACGTCTACGGCCCCACTTCAGCTTGCCAAAGCTCTTGGTAAGCCGCCTCGCGCAATTGCCGAAGAACTGCGAAAGATCACTGCCGAGAGCATCGCCAAATCAGGCTTGAGCGAGCCGCTCGAGTTGGCAGGGGCAGGATTCCTCAATATTCGGCTCAAGAAGGCAACCAAGCAAAAGGTCGTCGCTCAGGTACTCGAGCAAGGCATCAAGTACGGCCACACGATCGACCCGAACGCCGAGAAGGTGATGGTCGAGTTCGTCTCCGCCAACCCCACCGGCCCGCTGCACGTCGGCCACGGGCGCCAGGCGGCGCTCGGCGATGCGATCGCGGCGCTCCTGGAAGCGCAGGGCCACCCGGTCACGCGCGAGTTCTACTACAACGACGCCGGCGCGCAGATCCACAACCTCGCGCTCTCGGTGCAGGCGCGCGCGAAGAACATGAACCCCGCGGATCCGGGGTGGCCGGCCGACGGTTATCGCGGCGAGTACATCGAGGAGATCGCGCGCGACTTCAGGGCGGGCGGCGGCAGCACCGATGACCTCGAGGCGATCCGCAAGTTCGCGGTGGCCGCGCTGCGCAAGGAGCAGGACGAAGATCTCAAGGCCTTCGGCGTCAAGTTCGACGTCTACTACCTCGAATCGAGCCTGTACACGGACGGCAAGGTGGCGGCGACGGTGCAGGCGCTCGTCGCGAGCGGCAAGACCTACGAGCAGGACGGCGCCCTCTGGCTGCGCACCACGGACTACGGCGACGACAAGGACCGCGTGGTGCGCAAGTCCGACGGCAGCTACACCTACTTCGTGCCCGACGTCGCCTACCACGTCACCAAATGGCAGCGGGGCTTTCGCAAGGTGATCAACGTGCAGGGCACCGACCACCACGGCACCACGGCGCGCGTGCGCGCCGGGCTGCAGGCGCTCGGCCTGGGCATCCCCGCAGGCTATCCCGACTACGTCCTGCACAACCTGGTGAAGGTGATGCGCGGCGGCGACGAGGTGAAGATCTCCAAGCGCGCCGGTGCCTACGTCACGGTGCGCGACCTGATCGAGTGGGTGGGCCGCGACGCCGTGCGCTTCTTTCTCGCTTCGCGCCGCGCGGACTCCGACTTCGTGTTCGACGTGGACCTGGCGCGCGAGCAGAGCGAGGAGAACCCCGTGTACTACGTGCAGTACGCGCACGCGCGCGTGTGCAGCGTGCTGCGCCAGTGGGGCGGCGACGCGGCGCAGCTCGCCGGCGTGCCGCTCGAGAGCCTGGGCGGCGAGCGCGAAGCGGCGCTGATGCAGCGCCTGGGCGAGTTTCCCGAGCTGGTGGCGAGCGCGGCGCGCGAGCTCGCGCCGCATGCGGTGGCGTTCTACCTGCGCAGCCTCGCAGGCGAGTTCCACAGCTACTATAATGCCGAGCGCATTCTGGTCGAGGACGAGGCGACGCGCAGGGCGCGCCTTGCGTTGTGCGCCGCGGTCCGCCAGGTGCTCGCCAATGGGCTGTCGCTCCTCGGCGTCAGCGCCCCGGAAAGGATGTGATGGCGGCAATCTCGCATGCGACGACGCGCAGGACGCCGGGCGGCGGCGGCTTCCTCATCGGCATGTTCGTCGGCCTGCTGGTCGGCCTCGCGATTGCGCTCGGCATCGCGCTCTACCTCAACAAGACGCCGATCCCGTTCATGAGCCGCAAGGCGACGGCGGAAGACCCGAAGACCGCCGGCAAGCCGCCGGCGATTGCCGGCATGCCGCAGGGCGGCAGCGCGCCGGCTCCCGCGCCGGCGCCGAAAACCCCCGTCGCCGGCAAGGCGCCGGAGAAGCCGCGCTTCGACTTCTACAAGATCCTGCCGGGCGGAGAGGAGCCGGTGAGCGAGCGCGAGCTGCGCGAGCGCCTGCGCGCCTCGGCGGCCACCAAGAGTCAACCGGCGGCGAGCCAGGACGTTTATTTCATCCAGGCAGGCGCCTTCCAGAATCCGGCGGACGCCGACAACCAGAAGGCGCGCCTCGCGATCCTCGGCTTCGAGTCGAACGTCGAGCCGACCAGCCTGCCCGACAAGGGCACCTGGTACCGCGTGCGCCTGGGGCCCTACACAAAGATTGACGAGCTGAACAAGGTGCGCCAGGCGCTCGCGCAGAACGGAATCGACGCCAACCTGATCAAACTCAAGGACCCGACTTCAGCAAAGGCCAATTGAGATGAACCTTCGCCGCCGCACCCTGATGCTTGCGCTGGGCCTCGCGCCTCTCGGCGCCCTCGCCCAGGCTCGCCAGCCCGCCCGGGGGGTGGATTACACCGAGCTCAGCCCCACGCAGCCGGTGGAGACCAAGGGCAAGATCGAGGTGATCGAGTTCTTCTGGTATGGCTGCCCGCACTGTTACACCCTGGAGCCGCTGCTCGAGCGCTGGATCCCGCAATTGCCTGCCGACGCGCAGTTCCGCCGCGTGCCCGCAGTGCTCAATCCGAACTGGGGCACCGAGGCGGTCGTGTTCTACGCCTTCGAGGCACTCGGCGTGCTCGAGCGGCTGCACCGGCCATTCTTCGACGCATTGCACCGCGACCGCCTCAAGTCGCGCGAAGCCGCGCCGATGAACGAATGGCTGCAGAAGAACGGCGTCGACGTCAAGAAGTACGAGGAGACCGCGAAGTCGTTCGGCGTGCAGAGCAAGGTGCGGCGCGCCACGCAGCTCTCCGCGGCCTACCGCATCGACGGCACGCCGGCACTCGCCGTGCACGGGCGCTACACGGTGAGCGCGGAGCAGGGCCGCACGCAGCAGGGCATGCTGGCCATCGCCAGCTACCTGATCGACCTCGCGCGCAAGAGCAAGTAGACCGGGGTCAGAGCAACGTTTCCGGAAGCGCCCGGGTACGCGGGTGGCCCGCAGGAAATGTTGCTCTGACCCCGATTCACGGCACGAGCATCGCGCGGCGGACTTCCTCGACCTCCACGAAATCGCGCTCGTCGCGCGGCACGAGCGCGGCATGCGCGCGCACGCGGTAGCAGTCCGGGTCGTACGGCGCCTGCGGCTCGACGCCCTGCTCGAGCGCTCGCGCCGCCGCAAGCAGGCGATTGCGGAACGCGATCACCGCCTTGTCGCTGGTGCCCAAGTGCTCGCGCGCGCGGTCGACGATCGCGCCGGCCGATTCGGTCACCATCGCGTCCTGCGCGCGGATGCCGGCGATGCCGGTGAAGGAGCGCGTGCGCTGCGCCTCGCGGTCGATCAGGTAATCGTTGTCCGCGCTCTCCACCGGCGTCGTGGTTCCCGGCAGGACCTTGCGATGCGCCGCCTCGCCGTTGCGCCACTGCACGAGGTCGTCCTCGCGCACCGGCCCATCGGTGCGCCAGGTGACACAGAGGACCGAGGTGTGCTCGTCGTCCGCCGGCACCCAGGCTCGGAACAGGCGCACGTGCGGGTCGTCCGAAGGCGGGATCAGCGTGAAGCACGGCATGAGGAAGAGATTCACGCGCCACAGGTACTGCGCGTTCTCGACGGAGCGCCGCGCGCCGCAAGCCAGGCCGTAAGGCGTCTCGTGCACCGTGTAGCGCGGCGCGGTGTCTTCCATGAAGTAGCCGCCGGTGAGCGCCGTCTTCGCCGCGCCGCCGGCATCGAAGCGCCGGTGCAGGAAGCTCACGTGCGCCTCGTCGATCTCGCCTTCGAGCGCCTGCGCGTAGTTGCAGTCCTGCAGCCAGCGCGAGCCGTAGCGTTGCGCGGCGGGCACACCCAGCCATTCGAGCTCCGGCAGTTCGGCGCGCTTCTCCGGCGGGCCCATGTAGGTCCACAGCAGGCCGGCGCGCTCGATGACGGGGTAGGCCTGCGCGCCGACCTTGTTGCGGTAATTCGAGGTGGACGGCTCCGAGGGCATTTCCAGGCAACGCCCGGTGACGTCGAACTTCCAGCCGTGATAGACGCAGCGCAAGCCGCCCGCCTCGTTCCTGCCGTAATACAGGCTCGCGCGCCGGTGCGGGCAGTGCTCGCCGAGCAGGCCCGGCCGCCCCGCGC
Organism: Burkholderiales bacterium; assembly: GCA_035718125.1. GTDB lineage: Bacteria > Pseudomonadota > Gammaproteobacteria > Burkholderiales > SG8-39 > JAABQT01. The sequence goes on from DASTHP010000029.1 coordinate 11,462, forward strand.
TGTCGCGGAACGCCACCAGGCATTCACCGAGCAGCCGCACGCGCCTGGGTGGCGCATCGGCGGCGAGCTCATCGCCCAGCAGGAAGGGCAACCAGTGGCGCCGGAACAGCGCGCCCATCGGCGTGCCCGGGCCCACGCGCGTCAGCAGCTCGTTATCTTCCCGGCTTAGCACTCAGGCGCTGCATGACGTACGAGCCCGGCGCGTCCTCGACGGCGCGCGACGGAATGCGCGCCGGGACGCGGTCGTTACCGTTGTGCGCCGCGATCCAGCGCTGCCAGTCCTCCCACCAGGAGCCCGGGTGCTGCGTCGCGCTCTGCAGCCAGGCATCGGCGTCGGCAGCGAAGGACTCGTTCGCCCAGTAGTGGTACTTCTTCGCGGCCGGCGGATTGACGATGCCGGCGATGTGGCCCGAGCCGCCGAGGACGAACCTGACCGGCCCGCCGAGGTAGCGGGCGCCCTTGTAGGTGGTCTTCCAGGGCGCGATGTGGTCCTCCACCGTGGAGATGAAGTACGCGGGCACCTTGACCTTGGAGAGGTCGATCGGCACGCCGGCGAGCGTGATGCCGCCGGGCACGCCGAGCAGGTTCTTCATGTACATGTTGCGCAAGTAGAAGCTGTGCATCTGCGCCGGCATGCGCGTGGAGTCGGAGTTCCAGTACAGCAGGTCGAACGGGAACGGGTCCTTGCCCATCAGGTAGTTGTTGATGACGAAGGACCACACCAGGTCGTTGGAGCGCAGCAGGTTGAAGGTGGAGGCCATCTCCGAGCCCTCGAGGAAGCCGCGTTCGTTCATGCGCCGCTCGAGGTTCTGCACCTGCCCTTCGTCGATGAACACGCCCAGCTCGCCCGGCTGCGAGAAATCCAGCAGCGAGACGAAGAAGGTGGCGGACGCGACGCGCGTGTCGCCCTTGGCCGCGAGCCAGGCGAGCGTCGAGCCGAGCAGCGTGCCGCCCAGGCAATAGCCGATGACGTTGAGCTGGTCCTCGCCGGTGGCCGCGCGCACCGCGTCCATCGCGCCGAGCGCGCCCTCGGTCAGGTAGTCGTCAAAGGACTTCTGCGCCAGCGCCTTGTCCGGATTCACCCAGGACACCACGAACACCGTGTGCCCCTGCTCCACCGCCCACTTGATGAAGCTGTTCGACGGCCGCAGGTCGAGGATGTAGTACTTGTTGATCCAGGGCGGGATGATGAGCAGCGGCCGGCGGAACACCTGCGCGGTGCTGGGCACGTACTGGATCAGCTGCAGCAGGGCGTTCTGGAACACCACCTTGCCGGGTGTGGTGGCGACATTCTTGCCGAGCTGGAAGGCGCGCTCGTCGGTCATGCTGATGCGCAGCTGCCCCTCGCCTTTCTCGATGTCGGCAAGCAGGTTGTTCAGGCCCTTGATCAGGTTCTGGCCGCCGGAAGCCATGGTCTCGCGCAGCACCTGCGGGTTGGTGGCCGCGAAGTTGGAGGGCGCCAGAGCGTCCACGTACTGGCGCGTGAAGAAGGCGATTTTCTTCTGCGAATCCTCGGGCAACCCCTCGACGTTCGCCACTGCGTGCTGGATGTGGCGCGCGGCGATCAGGTAGCTCTGCTTGATGTAGTCGAAGACGAAGTTGCCCGACCAGTCCTCGTCCTTGAAGCGCGCATCGCCCTTGGCCGGCAGCGCCACCGGCGGCGCCGCGTGGCCGAGCATCTTCATCCAGGCCGATTGCCACAGGTGCATCGAATCGATCCAGAAGTTGACTGAGGCCGCGGTGAGCGCGCTCGGGTCCATCAGCACGCGCGAGTACAGGTCCATGTAGGCGCGCGCGATGCCGAGCTCGTCCTTGACCACCGAGGCGATGCTCTCGTGCAGGTGCTTGTGGCCGAACTCCTTGAGGATGCGCGAGCTGCGCTGGGCGACCTCGTGCAGCATGCGCGCGGTCTCCTTGCGCTCTACGCCGTCAGTGCGCGGGTCCATGCTTTCTCCGTGGCGGGTGCAAAGCGCGTCACGCCGTCGGCGCCCACCGCGCGCCGCAGGCTCCCGGTTCGCTCCAGGAAATGCAGGTGCGCGATGGCCTCGCCCATGGCGAAGAACATCTGGTGCGTGTCGAGCTTGCGCCGGAAGAGGAGCTCCAGCACCTCGGCGGCGCTGCGCGGCGCCTCGGCGCAGGCTTCCATCAGCTCGGCGAGGCGCGCCTCGTGGTGCGCCTCGAGCTGGCCCACGCGCGCGGCCGCGCCGCGAAACGGCAGGCCATGCGAGGGCAGCACCAGGGTCTCGGCGGGCAACTCGCGGTAGCGCCGGATCGAGGCGAGGAACTGCCCCAGCGGATCGCCCTCGGGATCGACAGCCCAGACGCTCACGTTGGTGGAAATGCTCGGCAGCAGCATGTCGCCCGAGATGATGAGGCCGAGCGCTTCGCAATGCAGCGATGCGTGCTCGGGCGCATGCCCGTAGCCCGCGAGCACGCGCCAGTCGCGCCCGCCGATCGCGATGCGCTCGCCGTCCATGATGCGCCGGTAGCTGCCGGGGAACTCCGGCACCTGGCGGCGGTAGATGTTGCCGCGCGTCGCCATCTGCGCCTGGCGCGCTTCATCGAGCCCGTTGTCGCGGAACAGCGCGAGCGTCGCCCCCGGTACGTAGCCCGCGACGCCTTCGCGCACCGCGTGCGCAGTGAGGTACTCGGCCTGCGTGATCCACAAGGGCGCGCCGAAGCGCGCGCACAGCCAGCCGGCGTTGCCCGCGTGATCCGGGTGGTAATGCGTCACCAGCACGCGCCGCACGGGCCGCTTGCCGATGACGTCCGCGAAGATGCGCGTCCACAGGGCGCGCGTGGGCTCGTCGCCCAATCCCGTGTCGACGAGGGTCCAGCCTTCGCCGTCCTCCAGCAGCCACAGGTTGATGTGATCGAGCGCGAAGGGCAGCGCCATCCGAAGCCACAGCACGCCCGGCGCAAGCTCGCGCACGGTGCCCGGCGCGGGCGCCTCGCGGTGCGGGAAGGCGAGAGCGGGCATGAGGGGAAACTGGGCTGGGAGCTGCGCTAGAATCAACCGCACCCTACCATGCTGGAAATCGAAAAGGAACGCGCGGACGCCGTGTATTCGATCGGCGAGCTGGCGAGCGAGTTCGACGTCACCCCGCGCGCGATCCGCTTCTACGAGGCCGAGGGGCTGCTGGCGCCGCGTCGCGAGGGCCAGCGCCGCATCTACACGCCGCGCGACCGCACGCGCCTGAAGCTCACGCTGCGCGGCAAGCGGCTCGGGCTCACGCTCTCGGAGATCCGCGACCTCATCGACATGTACGAGCCCGGGCGCGACGAGCGGCCGCAGCTGCAGCGCTTCCTCGCCGTGCTGCAGGCCCACCGCAGCGCGCTCGAGCGCCAGCGCGAGGACATCGAGGCGCAGCTCGCCGAGATCGCCGCCTTCGAGAAGCGCACCCGCAAGCAGCTGGGGCCGGGAAAGCGGGGTTGACGTTTACGTAAACGTCAAGTAGCCTGCGGCCGATGAACGCGCCCCTCCCCGCGCTGCCCAAGTTCCAGCCCAAGGACCCCGCGTTCGCCGCCCGGGTGCGCGGGAGCTTCGCGCGCCAGAAGGCCATGGTGCTGATCGGCGCCACGCTCACCGTCGTCGAGCCCGGGTACACCGAGATCGCATTGCCCTACCGGGCGGACCTCACGCAGCAGAAGGCCTACGTGCACGGCGGCATCCTCGGCATGATCGCCGACTCGGCCTGCGGCTACGCCGCCTACTCGCTCATGCCGGCGACGAGCTCGCTGGTGACGGTCGAGTACAAGATCAACATCCTTGCGCCCGCGCAGAGCGATCTCGTAGCGCGCGGGCAGGTGATCCGTCCCGGGCGCACGCTGACAATTGCGCGCGGCGACGTGTACGCCGCCGACGGCACGCACGTGGCGAGCATGCTGCAGACGCTGATGATGCTCGCCGATACCCCGGACACCCCGGCGGAGGCGCCATGAACTCCCTCCGGTTCGAGCATGGCGAGACGCTCGCCATGCTGCGCGACTCGGTGCGCGACTTCGCGGCAAAGGAGATCGCGCCGCGTGCGGCCGAGATCGACCGCGAGAACCACTTTCCGCCCGACCTGTGGCGCAAGCTCGGCGCGCTCGGCCTGCTCGGCGTCACCGTCGAGGAGGAATACGGCGGCTCCGCCCTGGGCTATCTCGCGCACATCATCGCCGTCGAGGAGATCTCGCGCGCCTCGGCCTCGGTGGGGCTTTCCTACGGCGCGCATTCGAACCTGTGCGTGAACCAGATCCGCCGTAACGGCAGCGACGCGCAGCGCAAGAAGTACCTGCCGAAGCTGGTATCCGGCGAGCACGTGGGCGCCCTCGCCATGAGCGAGCCCGGCGCGGGCTCGGACGTGGTCGGCATGCGCCTGCGCGCCGAGCGCCGCGGCGACCGGTATGTCCTCAACGGCAACAAGATGTGGATCACCAACGGCCCGGACGCCGACGTGCTGGTGGTGTACGCCAAGACCGACGCCAACGCCGGCCCGCGCGGCATCACCGCGTTCCTCATCGAGAAGGGCATGAAGGGCTTTTCCACCGCGCAGAAGCTCGACAAGCTCGGCATGCGCGGCTCGAACACCTGCGAGCTCGTGTTTCGCGACTGCGAAGTGCCGGCGGCCAACATCCTCGGCGCCGAGGGCAGCGGCGTGAATGTGCTGATGAGCGGGCTCGATTACGAGCGTGCGGTGCTCGCGGGCGGGCCGCTCGGCATCATGGCGGCGTGCCTCGACGTGGTGGTGCCCTACGTGCACGAGCGCAAGCAGTTCGGCCAGCCGATCGGCGAATTCCAGCTGATGCAGGGCAAGCTCGCCGACATGTACACGACGTTCTCCGCCTGCCGCGCCTACGTCTACGCGGTCGGCCAGGCGCTCGATCGCGGCGAGACGACGCGCAAGGACGCGGCGGGCGCGATCCTCTACGCCGCCGAGAAGGCCACCTGGATGGCGGGCGAGGCGATCCAGGCGCTCGGCGGCATGGGCTACATCAACGAGACGCCCACCGGGCGGCTGTGGCGCGACGCGAAGCTCTACGAGATCGGCGCCGGCACCTCCGAGATCCGCCGCTGGCTCATCGGCCGCGAGCTGTTCAGCGAGAGCGCATGAGCCTCGGGCAGCTCCTGGAGAACAACCGCAACTGGGCGCGCGGCATGCTCGCCGCCGACCCGGAGTACTTCGCGCGCCTCGCGCGCCAGCAGTCGCCGCAGTACCTGTGGATCGGCTGCTCGGACTCGCGCGTGCCGGCGAACCAGATCACCGGCCTCGCGCCGGGCGAGGTATTCGTCCACCGCAACATCGCCAACGTCGTGGTGCACACCGACCTCAATTGCCTCTCGGTGATCCAGTTCGCCGTCGACATCCTCAAGGTCCGCCACATCATCCTCTGCGGCCACTACGGCTGCAGCGGCGTGCACGCGGCCATGACCCGGCACCGCATCGGGCTGTCCGACAACTGGCTGCGCCACGTGCAGGACGTCGCCGGAAAGCACGCGGCCGAGCTCTCGGGGTTCGCGCACGAGGAGCCGCGCCACCGGCGCCTGTGCGAGCTGAACGTCGGGGAGCAGGTGCGCAACATCAGCCAGTGCACGGCCGTGCAGGAAGCCTGGGAGCGCGGGCAGGCGCTCGATGTGCACGGCTGGATCTACGACCTGAAGGACGGCCTCATCCGCGACCTGCGGGTCTCGCGCGCCGGGAGCCCGTCGTGAGCGAGCTCCTGCTCACCTACCGCGGTGCCGTCTATCCGTGGCACTGCGACCAGATGGGGCACATGAACGTCATGTGGTACGTCGGCAAGTTCGACGAGGCGACGTGGAACCTGTTTGCCGCCATGGGCGTGACCACCTCGTTCCTGCGCGAGCGCAAGCGCGGCATGGCCGCGGTGCAGCAGAACATCACCTACCGGCGCGAGCTCGTTGCCGGTGACACCGTCACGGTGCATTCCGCCTTTCTCGAAATCCGCGACAAGGTCGCGCGCTTCGTGCACGAAATGCGCCACGGCGAGACCGGCGAGCTCGCGGCCTATTGCCTGCTGACCGGCGTGCACATCGACGCCGAGGCCCGCAAGGCCTGCCCCTTCCCGCAAGAGATCCTCGCGCGCGGCCGCAGTCTCGTGCGCGAATACACGCCACCTGCTTGAGGAGTACACCATGGCCAACACCGACCCGATCGTCATCGTTGCCGCCGCCCGCACCCCGATGGGCGGCTTCCAGGGGGACCTGAAAAGCTTCGCCGCGCCCGAGCTGGGCGGCGCCGCCATTCGCGCCGCGGTAGAGCGCGCCAGGATCAAGCCCGAAGACGTGCAGGAAGTCCTGATGGGCTGCGTGCTCCCCGCGGGCCAGGGGCAGGCGCCTGCGCGCCAGGCCTCGCTCGGCGCGGGCCTGCCGCTCGCGGCCGGCTGCACCACGGTGAACAAGATGTGCGGCTCGGGCATGAAGGCGGCGATGCTCGCGCACGACGAGCTGCTCGCGGGCTCTGCCGAGATCATCGTCGCGGGCGGCATGGAATCCATGACCAATGCGCCCTACCTCCTGCCCAAGGCGCGGGCGGGCCTGCGCATGGGCCACGGCCAGGTGATCGACCACATGTTCTTCGACGGCCTGGAGGACGCCTACGACAAGGGGCGCCTGATGGGCAGCTTCGCCGAGGACTGCGCGCAGAAGTACCAGTTCTCCCGCGAAGCGCAGGATGCGTTCGCCGTGGCCTCGCTGCAGCGCGCGCAGAAGGCGAACAAGGAAGGCTGGTTCGCCTGGGAAACCACGCCGCTCGCCATCAAGGCAGGCAAGGACCAGAAGTTCATCGAGACCGACGAGCAGCCGTTCAAGGCGAACCTGGAGAAGATTCCGACCTTGAAGCCCGCCTTCCGCAAGGACGGCACGGTGACGGCGGCGAACTCGAGCTCGATCTCGGACGGCGCCGCGGCGCTGGTGCTCATGCGCCGCTCCACGGCCGCGAAGCGCGGCCTCGCGCCGCTCGCCACGATCGTGGGCCACGCCACGCACGCGCAGGAGCCGGGTTGGTTCACCACCGCGCCGGTCGGCGCGATGAAGAGGCTCTTCGAGCGCACCGGCTGGAGCGCGGGCCAGGTGGACCTCTTCGAGATCAACGAGGCCTTCGCCGTGGTGGCGATGGCGGCGATGCGGGAGCTGAGTCTTCCGCACGAGAAGGTCAACGTGCACGGCGGCGCCTGCGCGCTCGGCCACCCGATCGGCGCCTCGGGCGCGCGCATCCTGGTGACGCTCATCGGCGCGCTGCGCAAGTACGGCGGCAAGCGCGGCGTAGCGAGCCTGTGCATCGGCGGCGGCGAGGCCACCGCGATGGCGATCGAGTTGTCGTGATCGGGCCGGCGTGAGTGCGAGGAAGCCATCCAAGCGCGAACTGCAGTCGCTCCTGAAGCGCGCGCGCTTCGTCGCAGGCTACGGCATGCGCCTGGTTTCGGTGGACGACCAGTCCTGCACCGTCGCCATGCCGTTTCGCCGCGCGCTCGAACGCCCCGGCGGCACGGTGAACGGCCCGGCCTTCATGGCGGCGGCCGACTGCGCGATGTGGCTCGCGATCAAGCGCCACATCGGCCTGGACCACGACGCCGTCACCTCGGAGCTGAACACCGCGTTCCTCAATGCCGCACGCCGCCAGACGGTGTTTTGCACCGCACGCGTGCTGAAGACCGGCAAGCGCATCATCTATGGCACGGCCGAGTGCCACGACGGCCAGGGGCGCCTTTTCACGCATCACACGGTCACCTACTCGCGCCTGGCGGGGCCGGGCAGCGCGCGATGAAGCTCAACCTGGGCTGCGGGCCCAAGCGCCTGGCCGGCTGGGTCAATGTCGACAAGTTCGACCAGTTCCAGCCCGACGAGGTCGTGGACCTGGAGCGCTTTCCCTGGCCGTGGCCGGACTCGAGCGCCGACGAAGTGCTGCTCAACCACGTGCTGGAGCACCTCGGGCAGTCGCCCGACACGTTCATCGGCGTGATGCGCGAGCTCTGGCGCGTGTGCAAGCCCGGCGCTAGGGTGCGCGTGCACGTGCCCGATCCGCGGCACGAGAGCTTTCTCGGCGACCCTACGCACGTGCGGCCGGTGACGCTTGATACGCTTGCACTCTTCAGCCAGGCGTTCAACCGGCGCACCATGGCGGACGGAGCGGCGAACACGCCGCTCGGCGTGATGCACGGCATCGATTTCGACATCGCGCAGCACGAGGCAGTCTACGACGAGCCCTGGCGCGGCCGGCTCGAGCGCAAGGAGATCAGCGTTGAACAAGCGAGCGAGGCAGCCCGCATGTATCTCAACGTCATCCTGGAGCACCGCTTCGTGCTGGCCGCGGTAAAGCTCGCCGCATGAGCGGCCCGGTGCACGCCGAGCTGCGCGAGGCGGTGCGGCGCTTCGCCCGGGAGAGACTCGCGCCCAACGCGCCGGCCTGGGATCGCGAGAAGCGCTTCCCGCGCGAGGAGGTGAAGGGGCTCGCGCAGATGGGGTTGATGGGCGTGGCGATCCCCGAGCGCTGGGACGGCGCGGGCATGGACACCACGGCGCTGGCGATCGCCTGCGAGGAGGTGGCGGCAGGTGACGGCGCCACTTGCACCATCGTCATGGTGACGAACCTCGTCGCGAACATCCTGAACGGCTACGGCAACGACGCGCAGAAGGAGGCGTTCCTGCGCCCGGTGGCGCGCGGCGAGATGCTCGGCGCCTTCGCGCTCACGGAGCCGCACGTAGGCTCGGACGCGGGCGCCATCATCACGCGCGCCGAGAAGCAGGGCGGGCACTACGTGCTGAACGGCGTCAAGCAGTTCATCACCTCGGGCAAGACCGCGGACCTCGCGATCGTCTTCGCGGTCACCGACAAGGCCGCGGGCAAGCGCGGCATCAGCGCCTTCGTCGTGCCGACCGCGACGCCGGGCTACCAGGTGGCGCGGCTGGAGGACAAGACCGGCCAGCGCGCCTCCGATACGGCGCAGGTCGTGCTCGAGGACTGCAAGGTGCCCGCCGCGAACCGGCTCGACGAGGAAGGCGTGGGCTACCGCATCGCGCTCGCCAACCTGGAGTCCGGGCGCATCAACGTGGCGGCGCAGGCGACCGGCATGGCGGGCGCCGCGCTCGAAGCGGCGCTCGCCTACT